>NZ_JAUBRM010000021.1:0-85406 GCF_036701905.1 Microcoleus sp. MON2_D5 | reverse complement strand
GGAAAAATATGCCGACGCAGTTCAAGAGTTAATGACTTTAACCCCGACTAAGCGCTACTTTTACCAACAGGGGATGATAGCTATAAGTCAGATTCAGTCTAGCTCTTAGCCATCTTGTCACCCCCCCAGTTAAGATCGTATATAGCCTTTATCAAAAAGATGAGGTACAATAACAGCAGTGAGTAAACCAATTCCAAATATCTTCTGATGTAACTTCATTAAATGCAAAGTCTATGGCTTTTGCTAACTCTTGATAATTAGGCGTCTTGATAGAACGGAGAATATTTTTAAGTTTTGATCATAAATTTTCAATTGGTGAGAAATCGGGCGAATAGGGCGACAAATATATTAATTTTGCACCTTTCTTTTTGATGGCTTTTTCTATTTTTTATCCGGTATAAATAGTACAATTATCCATCACTACATAAGCACCTTCCCATAATTTTGGTACTAACTTTCGGATGATAAAAGCCTCAAATGTAATTGCATCGGTTGTACCTATTAAATTGACTGATGTTAAGACTTCATTGACCGATATAGCTCCAATTATTGAGACATTTCTTCCGCGTTTATTCGGTTTTGGTCCCTGGGCTCTTGAACCTTTTAGAGACCGAGCATATAACCTAACCCTTGCCAAGTTTACTCCACATTCATCAATGAATATTAAGTCTTTGAAACAAACTTCTCGGATCTTTTGCCAGAACTCATATCGCAGGTTCTGAACTCTGTCAGTGCCTTTATCTGAGGGGAAAAGAGTTTTTTTTAAAAGTCATGTTTAAGAGTTTTGCCATTCTTCCCATCGTTGTTATGCTGATGGTAAAACCAATCTTTTGGTACAGTAAATAACGGAGTTCTTCGAGAGTTGCATCATTATTTTCTTCAATCAATTCCGCTAAAATCAGCAGTTGTTCTGCATTCAGTTTTAATTTAACTCCACATCGCTCAGTTCGAGGAGCAATATTTTGGGTCTCACGATACTGTTTAATCAATTTTTGGACAAAACTCAGAGCTACAGAAAAACGGTTGGCTATTGCTCTTTGTGACAGCGGCTCATTATGGTACACATCCATAATTTTTTGTCTAAAATCAAGAGAATAAGTTTTCATTTTTACTAATGTGTGATACTTGCTAAAATCCTTGATAGTTGTGATTCGAGTGACTGCTGTGAATTCAATCACTCCTATCTATGGGTCGAGGGACTGCTCGCTCCCGCTCCATTTAATTAGATTGCATAACATTACATTTTGGGGTTTTATATTTTTCACTCTGTTCAAGTCAGTTACATCATACCTCATCTTTCTGATAAGTGCTATAGCTTTATTTTCATCTTTTTTGTGAGGTCTCACTAACTACAACTATTAAATATGGTGTTCCCAAGGATCGCCATTTAGCGAAGATTCCCGGTGCCAAAAATACTGAAATTATGCCGCAAGAAATAACATCGCGCTATAATATTACAATTGCCGTACCGCTTCAATCTCCTCAAGCCGTCTCGCCTGGGTAATCTTATGACGATGTACGTACCGGATTCGCAGCCTTCGCAAACAAAAGTCCTCCCTACGATGTATGATTTACCCAGTGAAGACCCGGAGGAACCCGGTTTGCCTGACGAATTCCACGAGTTTCAACCCGAACTGCTGCGTCTAACCTGCCGCCCCGCAAATCATCCGCCAGAACAAATATTTATAGCGACAGACCTCAATCTCTACTACGATTCTAACCATTTCAATTGGTACAAAAGACCTGATTGGTTTGTCGTCTTGGGGGTTCCGAGATTATATCAAGGTGACGAATTGCGCCTGGGCTACGTGATGTGGCAAGAAAATGTCAGTCCTCTGGTAGTAGTAGAACTGCTGTCACCTGGAACTGAAGATGAGGATTTAGTAATTACACAAGAAGCACGAAATAAACCGCCTACTAAGTGGCGAGTTTACGAACAGATTTTGCATATTCCTTACTACTTTGTTTTCAGTCGGTACAACAATCATTTGAGAATATTTCGCTTGATTGGCAATCGTTACCGCGAACAAGTTTTAACCGAACCCAGATTCTGGATACCGGAATTAGAATTAGGTATAGATTTGTGGGAAGGTTGTTATCAAGGTTGTTCGAGGTGGTGGCTGCGTTGGTACGATGTCAGTGGAAATTGGGTTCTGACTCCCGAGGAGTTTGAAAGACAGCGAGCTGAATTAGAAAGTCAGCGTGCCGAATCAGAAAGTCAGCGAGCAAATCCATTAGCCGATCGACTGCGAGCAATGGGCATTAATCCAGAGGAGCTGTAAAATTAAATAGCAGCATGAAATGGTGCAAGCTGCAAGCGATGTCCATAAAAATTTATTAACTAAAAATAACTTATGCCAGACTCTACCTCACTGCGCGATCGCTACCTAGCTCTAATCGACAAAATTGTCGAAATCACCCTCAAAGGTCAAATTCGCTCCAAAGAACAAGTTTATCAAATGCTGGTGCAAGACATTAGTACCGGTACTGGCGAAATCTTTGAACGCTGTTTCGGCGAACGCCTTGATGCCGCCGAAAATCAAGTCAGAAATGAAAAAGACGAAATCAAACAAGCAAAGGCAAATCGCACCCTCCGAGCTCTCAAAACCATCCAAGGAGAATGGGAACGCTGGCAGAAAGATAACCGCGTCGATCGCGCAATTGCATCCTCAATCCAACAAATCGTTACTGCCGAATCTAACGCCCGCCTCCTGGCATTATTGCAAGTAATCGATCCGAATAAAGAACATCCGCTGACTCTGGCTCAATTGCAGCAATTGGCAAAATCTCTGCACCAACAAATGCTGCAAACGGCTAATCCCGAAACCGAACAAGATTTGCAGCAAATCACCGCCGGCATCGCGAAAGGTTTAGAATCTTGGCAGCGGTTGGAACCGGAACTCGTGGGCTGGATTTATCAGCCGCAGCAGCTAGGATTTGCCGGTAGCCCCGAACAAAATGGGCCTTGGGCTTTTTGGGCAAAAAAAGTTAACAGTCCCTTCCCCCAGGCTCTTTTGAATACTATTGCAGTCGGTGAATCTGTAGTTCAATTCGCAGCCCAGCAAGCGAATTTAGATTTAGGCATATTGGTGGAAGCGGCGATTATTTTGCAGTGCTTGCAGCGGGCGTTGGCGACATGGTTTGATAAGCAAGTTTATGATTCCAAAGTGTCAACAAAAGCTTCAATTTCTACTTACATTACTTTTGCGGTAATTTGGAGTCAGCTAGCTAGTGGGTTTAATAATTCTACCAAGAGCGGCGAGCAGTTGGCAAATGCTTGTTTTCAAGTAACTTTGCAAATTTTGCGCGCTTTTTCTCAGCGGGAATACTTTCCGCTTTACGGGGGAATTTTTGCTTCGTTTGATGGTAAAGCCCTGCGGCATACTTTGGATTATTTAGACGAACCGCTGCGGCGAGTTGAAGGCACTCAAGCAAAAGCTCGGATTCTGACGCTTTTGGGTTATTCGATGCAGGCGGCTGGGGCCTACGAGCGATCGATCTTGCTGCACAAGCAAGCGCTGGAAATTGCCCGTACCGAAGGAGACAAAGCTTGCGAAGTTGCCAACCTCAATCACATCAGCCGCAACTATGTTGCTCAAAAAAATTATCAGGAAGCGATTAATTACAGCCAGCGGGCTTTAATTATGGCACGACAAGCGGGAGAGCGACAAGGCGAGGCCAATGCTCTGGCTAATTTGGGTTACAGTGAAGTGTTTCAAGCGCGGCAGTTGGAGGAGGTGGAACCGGAGGTTTACGAGAGTGCGATCGGTTATTTGGAACAAGGTTTGTTGCTATCGGAAAAATTGGGCGATCGCCAAAGTCAAGCTTTTTGTTCCAGCAGTCTCGGTATTGCTAAAATCGCCCTGGAAAATGCTGAAGCTGCGATCGAATATTTGCTCAAAGGTTGGCAAGCGGCTCAATTCTCAGGGGATTTATATTTGCAAGGTCTGAATTTGGCTTACTTGGCTCAAGCTTATTACAGAATCAACTCACTAGAAAAAGCGATATTTGCGGGCAGTTTGGGGATGTATACTTTGGAGCAAATTGGTGCAATGGAGTGGCGTCAATCGGCTGGTTTGTTGACAATTTTGCGGGGTCAAATGGGGGCGGAATCTTTTAAACAATCTTTGGCTAAAAGTCGATCGAATATCATTCCGGCGATCGGTGTTGACGGCTACGATTACATCCCGGAGTTGCTGGAAAAATATCAGCAATCTATTTAACTCTTTGTGGAACAGGCCGGAAAGCCTGTTGCTGAGAGGGGTACAAAATGTAAGTTTTAACTCAGCCAATAGCTGCATTATCAATAAGTCTTTCATGGGCGGACTCTCCTGCCCACCCCACAACCAAATTTAAGTCTTTGTGGAACAGGCCGGAAAGCCTGTTCATGTGTTTTTATGCACCCTAACCTCCAAATAATTAATGCTCAACTATCACCGGTGTGCCAACTGCGACTTTCTCAAATAAAGCCTGTGCGTCTTTATCAAACATTCTGACGCAGCCGTGAGAAGCCGCCCCCCCGATCGACTCTGGATTCGGAGTACCGTGAAAACCAATCACATTCTTGCCATCCGTCCAAAACCCCATCCACCTACTCCCTAATGGATTGTCTGGCCCAGCAGGAATAAGTTCTCCTGTCCAAGGATTTTGCCAAACTGGATCTTTGATCATTTGCATAACTTTAAAATTGCCTGTAGGAGTTTCCCACCCGCCTTTTCCCACAGCAACCGGGAAACTGGCTTGCACCTTATTTTGTCGGTAAACATAGACGCGGCGTTCTCGCAATTTCAGCACTAAACGCACTTCCTCAATAGGATTTACCGCAGGTTTTGGTTCCTGGGGAATATAACGAAATGGTTCTCCCAGGGGCGGCAGTTCTGGGGTTCCGAGATTCGGCAATTTGGTCTCGGATGTGGGCCGCTGCGCCGCGATCGCACTATTACTTGAATTAGCCACCACTTCGGCAATCGCCTGCTGCTGTAGGCCAACCGACAGCGCGGCTGCACTCAAGCTCAGTACAATTAACTTGTCAAACAAAAATTTGCTCTTCACCATTGTTTTGTTCGCTAAACTCCTCACCAGCAGTTCCTACAAAGTTCCTATCTAATTATCCGCCAACCGCACCCGATCGGAAAAATTTTGAGATGGCTTTTTGACGGCCACTGCGCTGCACAGTTTTTAGTTGAAATTTCACCACTGATAACTTGTAACTCAACACAAAGCTTAGGCAATAATACTACGAAAAAAACAAGGTTTTTATAAGCGGCTCAGTGGACTTACGCAAGAGAATGTCGTGAGAAAACCCGGTTTATGCGTAAATATTGCCAGAAAATGATTAAATTATACCTCCGACTAATTTGATTTTTTAGCCATGGCAGACTGGGGATGGCAGACTGGGGATCGAGTATTCAAACTATGGCGCTGCTGTATCCGGCAAGCACACTCTGTCTTTGGGTAGAGTTGCCCCCAGCAACAGTTAGGTTGGCGGAAAAAAACTGCTACGGTCGATCGAATAAACTCAATATATCACGGCAACACTCTAGAGATGCGAACCGCTGAACTTGTTGTAAATCGGGAACTTATGATGTAAAATTTAGTCTTTCAATACTTGTTCGATAATCTTTTTTTGAGATTGTCATAAATTTCCTACTCTGGGGATTAAACTGGATTAGGTATAGAGGTTGGGACTTTCGCGCAGCGGAAGCAAACCCGACCCTGAATAGCAGTTAATGTGAGGTTTCAATGCGTCTTCAGAACATCAAATTATTGACAGGTGCAACACTGTCGGTGGTAATTTCGGCGGTCTCAGTACATCCTGCGATGGCTAACCCTGCAACTCAAATAGCCCAAACGCAAACTACCACAACAGCAAACACTAGAACCATTGTCGGTTTTGTCAAAAGTATTGTCGGCGATGTAGTAACTATTCGCGAAGAAAGCGCGCCGTACAGGACTCTCAGGATTCAAAGATGCGTCCTGAGAATTATTGGTCTAGTACCGGGAATGAAAGTCAGAGCCACCGTCGCCGGATCTCAGATACAAAATATCGCGGTGATCCCCGATTATAAGGTTGTAGCCACAACGGTTGCTCGTCCTGCAACCCCAGCACCGGCACCGCGTCCGGCCCCAGAACCGCCACCGCGTCCGGCTCCTCGTCCGGCTCCGGCTCCGGCTCCGGTTCCGGCTCCCCGTCCGATTCCGGCTCCGGCTCCCCGTCCGGCTCCTGTGAGAGGACTTTGGTAGACCTAGGTTATACCATTTTCGATTTTTGATTTTTGATTTTCGATGGGAATGACCAAAAGCAATGTGGTCTCCAGCCGCGTGATTCATTCGTGGAGCGAGAAAAAAGCTCGAATCCGGATCGCAAGCCCTCGGAGTTATCAGTGGGGTCGCTTTCTTCAATCTAAAATCTAAAATCTAAAATCTAAAATTGATTGACTGATCAAGCTCAAAGTTGGAATCACAGGTCTACAGTTGCATTCTTTTTTGCAACTGGTATCAGTAAATCGAATTAAGCCACCGCGCCGGCGGTGGCTTAGCTGTTTAATACCAGTTAGAATAATAGAATTGTCCAGCAATTGTTGAGAAATCGCTGCTATGTATTACCTGCGTTTCTTGCTGCTAATTCTGCTGTTGCCGATGATTGCGTGCGATCGAGCTACAGATGCGATCGCCCCTGCTGTTGGCGACACCGGGCCCGTGTCGCAAATTCCCTCCCGTGCACCGCTGACAAATGTTGGCACAAATCAAATTGTACCGACCAAACCGCTGTCGCCGCAGCCAATCCGCATTGTTGCAACTTCTTTGCCGCGGCCAGGAGCCAGCGATAGCGCCTCAAAACCTCCTCAAGTAGTACCGATTCCCGCATCGCCAGTGCTGCGAGTGCCTCCTGGCTTTGTCGTTAACGTTTTTGCTGACAATTTAGACGCTCCGCGATGGCTGGCTTTGACGCCGACAGGCGATGTTTTGGTAACAGAAACCCGGCAGAATCGGATTACGCTGTTGCGGGATGCCAACCGCGACGGGGTTGCTGAGGTTCGCAAGACTTTTGCAAGTGCCCAAAACGGGTTAAATATTCCCTTTGGTATGGCTTTTGCCGATCGCTATTTTTTCCTCGGAAATACCGCTGAAGTCCGCCGATTTCCCTACACAACAGGACAGGAACAATTGAGTGGTGCCGGTCAAAAAATTGCCGATTTACCGGGCGGCGGCTATAACCAACACTGGACGCGAAATGTTGTCGTTTCCCCCGACAAGAGCAAGCTTTTCGTATCAGTTGGATCGCAGTCTAATGCCGATGTCGAGCCGCTGCCAAGGGCCTCTGTTCAAGTGATGAATTTGGACGGCAAGAACCAGCAAATTTTTGCTTCCGGTTTGCGAAATCCGGTGGGATTGGATTTTCACCCAACAACGAATCAACTCTACACAACAGTCAACGAACGCGACGGTTTGGGAGATGATTTGGTGCCGGATTACTTCACAAGAATTCGTCAAGGCGAGTTTTACGGCTGGCCTTACGCTTATTTTAAGCCGAATTTGCTCGACCCGCGCCATGCTCGAAACGGCAATAGCGATCGACCTGATTTAGCGGCTAAAACATTAATGCCGGACGTGCTGTTTCAGGCGCATTCGGCGGCTTTGGGGCTTCAGTTTTACGACGGCAAAACCTTTCCCAAAAGATTCTCGAACGGGGCGTTTGTGGCGTTTCGCGGGAGTTGGAATCGGAACGCTGGAACTGGTTATAAAATCGTGTTTGTACCTTTTAATGCCGCGAACGGACGCCCTCAAGGTTATTATGAGGATTTTCTGACAGGTTTTCTGACAGATCCGTCTGGCCCGAAAACTTGGGGTAGGCCGGTTGGTTTGCTGGTTTTACCTGACGGGAGTTTGCTGTTTACTGAGGAAGCGAACAACCGGATTTATCGGGTGCAGTATCGCGGCTGAGGATTGGGCGATGGATTAGATCCCGACTTCTTCAAGAAGTCGGGGATCTGGTTGTTTAGTCAGCTTCAAACCTTGCTAAGTTGAGATTCACCGGAAAGCTTTTGAAAAATTAATAACCTATCTTCTTCCGCAGTTTCGCGATTTAAATCAGACAGTTCGTAATAGGAATCTGTTTCGGGCAAGTAGATTGCCGGTAAATTATCAGGCAGGATTAAATAAGTGTTTTTCACCTGTAAATCCTTGTCTATATCTAATGAATATAGAAATCCGTCAACAGGATTTACAATTAACTCGTGCAATGAAACTTGTCCCTCTATGTAAAGCTTGAGAGTTACTCGTGCAACTCTGAAAACCAACCAGCGATTGTACAAATTATCTACATCGCACCAAGAATAAAGATAGCTATCGCCGTATTCATTCTCAAAAAGCGATAGCAGGGGGCCGTCGAAATACTCTAAATTGACTATGCTTCTGAGAGATAAAGGAAATTTACTTAGTTTAAATCCTATTAATTGTTCCATTTTTTTGTACCTTACAATAAACAAGATGTTATTACAAATTTGGCTGCTCAATCAGCAGTAGCAAATTCATGTAGGCTCAAGTGACCGTTATCATCTATTTTGGAGACAACTCCATCTGTCTTGTCGATCGAGCCTGCTGCTATGTGAGTCCCCAGAGAATCGCGGAGTTTTTTTCTTTTTTTTGTTAGTTTTAAATAACGTTTTTCGGCATTTTCCTTGGTATCAAATAATGATAGCGCATAACCTTGACATCTGGTTGCTTCTGTTTCTGGTTGTAGGTTGCGCTGCGGAGTTATTATCAGCACTGGTTTAAAGTTATTAATAGATCGTTCATCATTGGGTTCAAATACAAATCTAAAAGCCAGCATTTCTTTAGGTTCATAGTCCTGTGGCGGGCATTGAGTTGAAAGCTTATCTATATATTCTTGGTGTTTGAAACACATATTGATAATTTTAGTAGCCGATTTGATTTTAAATTTTAAATGTTAGCAGAAAATCGTTATTTTTTATATCAATTGTAATCCGTGCTTTTTGCTGTAAAATCAGTGGGGCATTCCTCTTAACTATAGTATTTTTAAGTCTGTACAGCAAATAACCTAAAAATTTGGCGATCGCGCTTTAAAATCCGGAACCGGGTTGTTTCAGAAACTCTGCTTCTTCGGGGGTTGTTTCGCGTCCGAGAATTTCATTGCGGTGGGGAAATTTCCCAAAACGCTCGATTATTTCCAAATGCTGCATCGCGTATTCAATGAATGAATCGCTGTCAGGTTCGCCGCTGAGTTGGCTAAATAGTTCGACAGATTTTTGCTGGTTTTCTAAGTTTTCGCTGTGTTCAAAAGGCAGATAAACAAATAATTTTTGTACAGTCAGCAATTCGCGATCGAAGTTATGATTAATAGCGTATTCGGCGGTGGCTAAAGCTTTGTTGTCTGTGGCGAATGCTTGGGGCGTTCCCCGAAACATATTACGCGGAAATTGATCGAGCAGTATAATTAATGCTAGGCAGTTTTCGGGGGAATCTTGCCATGAGTCGAGTTGACCGGAGGCGGCGAGTTCGTATTGCTGCATAAAGCGCGATCGCACTTGGGCATCAAAATCCGCATCTTTTTCAAACCATTTCTTTTGGACTTTGCCAAACTCTGGAGATTGCGATCGACCAAACCAAAAATCTAAAACTTCATTCATTAGCAATCTAGTATGCGATTGATTGTTGATTAAAGCTTCTGTTTCTGTAGTTGCACAAAATGCGATCTCTGCACAACTACAAACCGCAGCGATTAATGATTAGCAATGCTCACTTAGGAACTTTTGTTGTCCGGTGCTTAAATTTACGAATTAGTAAACAGTCTGTCCCAAGTTTGACCTCCCACAATTCCGTCTACAGGAATATCAGCTTGTCGCTGAAATCTTTTCACTGCATTTTCGGTTGTCGGACCGAACACGCCATCAATTACGATCGGGTGTGGGGACAAGCCCCGCGCGTTCAACAACTTTTGCAGTTTCTTCACATCGTGCCCTTTCGATCCGCATTTTAAAATCCTTTTATGGTGTCTTACTGCTGGTCGATGGCAATCATCAGTAGAGCAAACTGCGGAGCCTGCTGCATAGTTTGCTCTACTTGTGCCCGTCAAAACTAATAGGGCGAGAATTGCTAGTAAATAATAAAAAGTCTGTGATCCGGCCATACTTTCCCTGTTAATTTTTCAAGCGTTTTTTGCAAGTTGGACGATTGTTTGAGGGTGAGAAACCGGGTTTATAGGATGGGGGCATCCAATCTTGATTGACCGGGTTTCTGGCAACAGTCAACCGACATTCTACAATATAAGTGGCTTTACTGCAAAATCTCCGATCGTGCAAGTTAAATTTTGTTGCTCTTTGGTAGCAGCAAAGGTAACAATTACTTCGCAAGCAACTGCCACCGTCAGCATTACCAAGTTTCGCGCCAGCGGGTAATCGCAAACGTCATCATTCGCCGCTGAAGGAACCCGATAGTGTTCGTTCCAAATTATTTCGGAGTAATCGGCAGCTAATCCGACGTGCACGCATGGAAGGGAGGCACTCGCACAGTAATCCTTGACTGCTTGTCGCCCGACACTGTTATCAAAAGTATCGATGACTGTGGCGCTGACAGCAAGCAGCCGATCGGCATTTGCGGGTGTCAATTCTTTTGAGTGCGCGTCAATGCTGACTCCCAAAGCGCGGTAGAGGTTGTTGGCGAGAATTTTGGCTTTGAATGCGCCGATGTCCGATCGATAATAGGGTTGAGTGGAAAGGTTGCGTTCCTCAATGCGATCGCGATCGATGACTTTTAACTGACAAAAGCCCGATCGCGCGAGACTTTCTGTAATATTCGCACCCAAAGCGCCCGCCCCGCACACCGTTACCGGGAAATTTTTGATCTGCGACATCACTGCGGCACTTCTGTAAAGTTGTTCGTGAAAAAATATACTCATGGTAATCAAGAATTATCGATTTTCGACTACTCCAACCAATGAATGCAAGTCGAAGTCTTTGTCCAATCCGCTGAGACAAATCCCCGCACTCATAACTGTCAAGTCATTTTTGGCGATCGCAGAAGTGTGGTGTTCTCCTGTTCCGCTAGTCCATTCAACCAGCCAATAATTTTCGCGATCGCAAAAATCCCGCAATTCACCGCCGCCCATTTTTAGCGCCCGCTGCAAGCGCTTTTCTTCCCGCACTTTCGGATCGAAATCTTTAATATTTCTGGACACCAACTCGTAAACAGTTCGCATTTCCGGCGTCATCCCTTTAAAGCGAACTTCTTCAGGCAAAATCAACTTTTTTAAAGCTGCTTTTAACTTCTCAGACGGCAGGGGATCGGCGCGTCTGTCAATCTCTTCAAACCACAAACAATGACCGTCCCAGCGCGCAACAATCGGCTCAAACTGCGAACCTTCACTTACTAAATGAACTGGTAGGGGTTTTGCAACACCAGTGCGCTGTTTAGCATCAGATTCGTTAACAGGATAAGCCAGCCAAGTTTGCCCTTGCAGCACGCAAGCCAACTGCAAGCGAACGGGTACGAGCAGTTGCAAATACTCGGCTACTTGCGGCAAACTCGGTTCATCAATCACCGCAGCAAATTTCTCATTGACTGGCCCAAAAATAGCCCATCCTTCAAAGTTGCGCGGCTGCGGTTGAAAAGTATAAACCATTGAGCTAACCCGTATCCGCACGCTTCCCCCCTGCACGCAAGGAGCCAGGAATTGAGTATCGAGCAGTTGCCCTTCTTGGGCCGCGAGTTGGCTGATTATTTTGCGAATATCTGCCACTGGATTGACCTCCGTAATCTTACTTTTTTAACCGATAGAACTTTTAATTTAAGCAAAAATAAAGCTTTGTAAACACTCTTGACACGAATCCTTACCCTAATATAATATTGAGCGATCATCCAATTTTAATCTTGTAGATCTCTCCAGTAAATATGCTGCAAAAGCTCTTTTCTAAGTTGGTTGTATTGACAGCTTTAACACTTCCGACTTTTGGATCAACCGAGGTAGCTAAAGCTCAGAACACCTATGGAGCTACTGCTTATTCTCCGACTTCTGACGCCACTGGTATTAGTTGGGATTATGCTACAGAGAAAGAAGCACTAAACGCAGCAGTAGCTGTCTGCAATAAACAAAGCGAAGGTGCTAACGATTGCAAAGCGCTGACCTCTAATAGCAATAATTGTGGAGCGATCGCAGTAGGCAAAGGAGGAGCAGGTGCGGGCTGGGCCGGCGATAAAGCAGCAGCAGAAGCTCAAGCTCTCGCCGGTTGCAGCGAACTAGATGGCGGCAACTGTAAAGTGCAGCTTTCAGCTTGCAACAACTAATTAAACGGATCAAAATCGGTGGAAGAGGTGTATATGTGGGCTGCTAAAGCAGCTTAAAAAATAGTAAATGTATGGTGTGCATTGCACACCATACCAAATACAACTCAGCTAAAATGAGGGTACGCAATGCACACCCTACGCAGTTAATCTCCTACTTCGGAAGTAACTGCATCGGGTGGCAGCAAACTTTCTAATCTATCTTTAGACCAATATTCAGTAGGGTAAGCAAGTGCAATAATATCAGAGAGTCGAATCAGCCACGTAACTTGCCCGTAAGCATCGAGATGTTCCGCCTGTTCGTTAGGGGGAACTATCACCAAAAGTTCCACAAACTCCCCGAACAAATTAGTCGGGATGCCGCCGAAACTACTATTATTTGTTTTAATCCAAACTTTACTGCCTCGATCGAGAGCTTCTTGGAGTCGCTGGCAGAGCAAACTGGATTTTTTGAGCTGGGATTTTTTGGCTTTCGACTTTTTTCCCATAGTTTTAAGAAGTTAAAGTAGTTGTATTGTGGGTTGCACAGTTCGTTGCACAGTTCGTTGCACAGTTCGTTGCACAGTTCGTTGCACAGTTCGTTGCACAGTTCGTTGAGATTTAGCGCAATCGGAGTTTGGTATAGAAACGGACTGGAGCAAAAAGGTCGATCGCCCCGCCGCTACCCCATCACTCTAGTCTATAAGAAAGCGCTGTACTGCGATCGTAATAACAATTTAATCGCAAAATGGGGAAATGACACCAGCTCAAAAAAAATGCCACTGTCGCCAAACTCCAAACCCTGGTTGTCATCAGTGATTCGCAATCTAAAATCTAAAATCTAAATTGGTATTACCTGCCGTATCATGTTACACAATCAGTCAACGAGGTCGGTGTTTCTACTGTGCCCAAATGCAGTATAATCGGCGGAATCTTCCCAAATCGTTTAAGTAAAACAATGGACTGGCGAAAGCTCATTCATCCAAACTCGAAAGCTTCAACAAGTCAACCAGCAGCCCCAGAAACTCGATTGTCTGTAGAATTTTTGCTGGGGCTCTTTGCTGCGGGATGGACTCAACAGCAGGTTTTAGAGAAATATCCTGCACTCACTGCAGAAAAGTTGCGCGCGGCTTTGGCTGGTGCGGATTCCCAGTTAGTGTCATCCATCGCTAATCCAGAATTACAAGAAATTATTGCTCAAATTAGAGAATAATTTACAATGCTAACACCTGAAGGATTGCGGGCTGTTTTTCGTTTGCTGCTGAATGTATCCGTATATAAAAGTTCTACTTGACGCGATAATTCCAGGTTTTGATAGCTAAATCTATAAACCATCCTAAATTAGTGGGTGTCTCCTTTGCGTAAGATTTCCACCATTCCAGAGTAGTGTTATCCAGAGGAGGAGTAATACCTTTAAGAAGATTGAGAAGTAACCAAAAACTATTATTATAACCTAGTGCAGCTTGCGTCAAGTACATATTAGGTTTACACCATTTTAACATTCCATGTCTAGTCATTCCTGAAAATGTATTTGGTTGAGGTTGCTCTTTTAAGTTGATAGTATCTTTTGTACAGACGACCCATTCTATGGAAGAATTTTCAGAAAAAGGGTTGCTTCCTTGTTTCAAAACAAATCCAAATCGAGTTACCGGTGTTTTGAGGTTTTTACTAACTGCTGTTGGCAACCAAAGAAATAAAACGATTCCGTTAGTAGTGTTAGTTATTTCGGCCACTTTTTTGTGATTCACTCCATCCCCAGTTCCATACAATATTTTTCTGTAAGTGCTACTAACCATTTCTTTTACTTTTGGCTGAGACAAAAGCAAAGTTCGTAACTTAAGAAAATCTGTATGATAGTCTGGTGGGAGCCTACCTACAAAATTGCAAGTAAAAGCAGGTAAACTGCTAATATCTAAATTAGGAGAGATTTCAGGCAACCCAAATACAGGGTAAGAAATTTCATAAATTTGACTTAATAGTTTAAATTGACCTGAGTTATGATGATTTTCTACAGCAAATTCCCAAAAGCAAAAATCATCTTCAAATTTTGAAGCTTCTTTATCTGTATAATTATCATTGTGAAAACTAGGTGCGATCGCTATCATTTTAACGGGCAAGGAATAGTCAATTTTATCATCAAAGCATTTATTGGTGATAATAGCTTTACGATACCGAGTTAACTGCGAAACTAATCCTCGATCTTCTTCATTTTTCAACTCCATAATTATCGGCTGCTTTTCGGATTTGGTACAGCACAATAAATCGCATCGCTGCATTTTTACAGTATGCTGCCTTTTGATTTTAATTAGCGATGGAAATATTTCATCAAATTTCTCATCTATATAATCTTCCAAATCCATCTCGGATTGAAACCTGATTTCACCACCAATATAAATTAACTTGCGATTAGCAGTTTTTACCCTCTCATTCAACCTTTTACCTTGGGTTGATAGATGTTTTGCTTTGAGGTATGGCACAGTAGCTCTCCCATAAAGTGAGCATTGCCCGCCAGCTTAACTCACGAGCCATGCCCAATTATATCACTTGTCATCCCTCACAGGCAGCGACGTGTCGAGAATTTCCATCAACAATTCCAGTCGCGAAGGACGGCTCAACATCGGCACTAAATTCGGTAAGGAGTAATAATCACCCGCAAACGTAAAGGTTTCCACCGATACTTGTTTGTCCTTCAATTGCTTCTGGACATATTCGCACCAAGCACCAACTCGCACAATCACAACATCAGGAATTACCCCCAAACTGCGGCAGTAATTCTGATAAGCATCTGCCAAATAAGGTGCAGCGTTTTCGCCTTCATCTGTTACGATAATGAATTGTTCGACAACCTGCTTTTTAATTCGCATTGCTTCCACCGCGCAACCGCAACTTGTGCCGCCGCCCGCCCGAATGTGCTTGAAAGCGCGTTCCCAGTCTGTCAATTCGCTGCCGTTTGCTTGCACTGGATACGGCATCGTGTCAAAGGCATAAACGAACAGTGCAGCGTCGGAAATGCCCGAAATCAATGCAGCTAGACGTTTGCCGACTTCGATCGCACTTTCCATGCTTCCCGACTTGTCAATCAACAAACCAGTTGCTTTCGCAATCTTGCCGCGCTTCTTCACCTGTTCGTTTGTCACCGCTTCCAGCTTCGCCGCCGTTGCTGTGTCGAAGTTCCCGCCCGCGCCCGCAACACTCGCTTTGTAAGCAGAAACCCGATCGCACTTTGCCGCTTCATCCAGCTTCGAGTCAATCAACTGCTTGACTTCCGGGTGCTCCATCGCGCCGCGCGACTGAATCGATTTCAAATTGTTGATAACTTCCTGCGGCGACATCGAGTTAATCAGCGCAGCCAAAACCGTTGGCGTTAGCTGCTTGATCGCACCAACTGCGATCGTATACGGAATCTTGTACTCCACAATCAAATTCGCCTGTTCCGCAGGTGTCGCCGCCTTCGCCAACTGCTTCAAAACGAATGCCAGAGAGTCTTCCGGCGGATTGTCTTTGAAGAGAATAGCATTAGCGCGATCGCTCGGCTTGACGTGAAGCGTTGCGTACAAATGCTTCATCGCCTTGCGGTTGCGGAGGGCAGCGCGATCGAAAAACTGTGCATTCTTTTCCCGCGATTTCAGATAGCGAGTGACAGCAGTGCGCGCGCTGCGGGGCACCTTATTCTGGTGCCGCTTCATAAAGTCCACAATCCGCGAAACCTCGTAGGGAGGGAACTCTTGCAGCATCATAAAACCGGCATCTCGGTGTTCCGTCAGCGCCGAAGTCAGCAAATTTCCGGCAAAAACTTCCTTGTGATCGCGCACGTCGCCGTGACGCTGATACCACACTGCTAAATGACCGTAAAAAATGGGGTCTAATTCGATAATTAACTTGTGAATTTCGGCTACTTTTTCTAATACACGGTGAGGAGTGGTGAGCAGAGAGTTCAGCATTTCCAAACGCAAATCGCGTTCTGCTGTATTCATATTCATTGTTTTTACCTTCCTATTGATTTTGGATTTTGGATTTGAGAAGTATTCAAAATCGGTGGTTGGCAGTTGTTGCACGCTAGCGAGTGAAATTTAAAAATCACCGCGCAAGTTTGGGGAG
Organism: Microcoleus sp. MON2_D5; assembly: GCF_036701905.1. Lineage (NCBI taxonomy): Bacteria > Bacillati > Cyanobacteriota > Cyanophyceae > Oscillatoriales > Microcoleaceae > Microcoleus > Microcoleus sp. MON2_D5. Next base: position 69,029 of record NZ_JAUBRM010000021.1, on the reverse strand, counting down.
CTTTTTTTAGTAAACCTATGGCTAAACCTAATAGGGTCTGTATGTAAGCTCTCGCGATTGGGGCGCGGCAAAAACTGCGATTTGAAATTAACTATTTCAGGGAAACTGTTTCTAATTCGATCGCTCTCAAATCTGGTTCAACCCAGTTATTTCGAGCTTCCCAAGACATCAGCCGATCGCGCGTGTAGTAGCGAAATGGTAAAGTGCGAGCGGCGTATTTTGCAATCAAACCGTTAGCCAGATGTACGATCGACCGATTTTGGCTTTCATCGGCGAGATATCGGCGAATAGTTCGCACCCAAAACAGCGTTAGTGTTTCGTGATACCCGCTGTTTTTTGTGGTTTCAATTCCTTGAACCGAGTTGTAACGTTTAATGCCATTGCGAATCGCATTTATCGCTTCTTGCTCCGAGTCATAACAGAGATACCACAGGGCAACGGTTAAATGTGCTTCGTGCGTCCATTGACTTCGCGACAGGTTGCCTTCTTGGAAGGCATGAATCAGACTGTCTATCTCCTTGGGCGATCGGTAAATTAGAGTTGTATTTTTCATAATTTAATTCTCCTCACCACTTTTATATCTAATATTTATAAATATGAGATGTTCCGCACAAGTTTGCAAAGCGTTTTGACTGTCCGATGGCTCTACCCCTGAGCTACAGCCCCTTAAACGGGGCTGGCAGGATTTGAACCTGCGACAAATCGATTATAATGTGTGTATTCGCTTCACTCGTTAGGGTGCGGAACAAAATTTTTCTAATCTCTAAACTAGAAAGTTTTGACTTGTGATTCTTCTAAATTGCTCAATTATTTTTGCCTTTTATAGCATTAAAAGTCACTCCACGCAAGTTAAGAAAGCCGTTGGCACATACGCAGGAGTTGAACCCGCGACCTTTTCCTTAACAGGGAATTGCTCTACAATGAGCTAGTATGTAAGCTTCCTTTGTTGGGGCGCGAAGTGGAACTTTTAAGCGCCGGATAGATATAAAAAATTCAGCTATAAAAGGCAGCGCACAAGTCAGAGAAGCATTGTTTCAGCCTCTCGGCAGGTAGGAATTGAACCTACTATTCGATTTTAAGTCGAACGTTTCCAGTTTGTAAGCTTCTTTAGTTGGGGTGCGCTGCCTCATACGTGCTTTCAGTGAATTTCTAGCCGTAAACAGCTTCTGGGCGGACAATTAAATCACCGCTGGGACGGCGATCCAGAACGTAAGACTCGAAGCGATCGCCCTTGACATCAAAATGATTGGCCAGACGTTCCTTAATAGCCTTGTCGCTCATTCCTGCGGCGATACCCAGTTGGTTTTCTGCCACGTCATAGGAACGTCCTTCAAAACGAATGTGAACCATTACCGATACCTCCTAGAGCAATTTTGGATTTGGGATTGGTAGCTTATCTGCTCTCGACTTTGGCTTTTTGTGAGACTTAGCAAATTGCCAGTATCGGTAAAGATTCACGAAATCTGACAATCTTTACTGAAAGAAGCGCCGTTCTAAATGATAAGCTTGTTTGATTTTGCGGATTTCCTCAGCCTTTTTGGTTGATTGAAATCTGGCTGAACTTGTCTGTTCTGAATCCGCATTAAATTCGTTGAAATTAGACTGATTTCGTACAACATCTGACTCGGGCAGAGTCAGTTTGTAACCGAACAGTCTCGTATAAAGTAACAACATGACCATCAAGTCTATATTACAAGACTTTCAAATTAATCTTCGTTGAAATTTTGAACAATATTTAGTTGTCAAGGTTCAGAATTGGCACGAAAAATACAGGTTTTTGCTTGTCCTGCGCTTTCCATATTTATATATTACATTTATACTACACAAGTGTCAAGGGGGTAGCAAAAGTTTTTTAGATAAAACTTACACGAGTGGCGAGAAACCGGGTTTTTTCACCAAAATATTTCGTTGCTACCCGCATATCCGGTAAAAAACCGGGTTTCTTGGGTCAAAGCGCGATCGCGAACTGTAACATCGATCAAACATCCTTAACATAGGAAATGCTGTCGCGAATATTGTGGAAGCCAGCCGACTCGTAAAGACGCAATGCACCTGAGGGATTTTCAGCATCGACGCCGACAATAGCAGTAGCGACACCGGCAGCTTTCAGTCGATGCAAACCAGCGAGCAACATCGCTCGTCCCAATCCCCTTTTGCGGAAGCCGCGCCGCGTACCGAGACAAGCAATCCACCCTTCATTGCGCCCGGTACGATCGCACTCTTGCACATTAATCTGGCAGTAACAAAAACTGACAAATGTGCCGTCATCAGCAACAGCAATCAAGTCTAAATCATTTCTGTAATCGGGTTTAGCTAACTCGTGCTTAAATTTATCCACCGTTAAATCGTGATGATTCCAGTGATCGATAAACGACTGGTTGAACATTTCTACCCAAGCTGCCGCATCCTGTTCGCCGGGGAACTGAATGAGGGCAAAACCTTGTGGGAATTGCGGTTCTGGGATCGGTTCAGAAAGCGATCGCGCCATTCGGTAAAAATAGCGATCGGCCTTGAAACCATTACTTCTCAGCAATGAAATGCGATCGCAATCCTCAGCGCGCGCGTAGGTTCGCAGTTTCACGCGCGCGCCCCGCATCGCAGACACTTCGCGCATCCGCACTTCACCCCAGGCGATCGCGGCTGCTTCCACATCGCCTCCGCGCGCCTCCGGGTGGACGCGAAACCACAGCCAACCGTCAATTACTTCCCCAGGCTCAGAAACTGACAACTGAGCAAAACCGATTAATTTTCCCTCCACATCTTCCCAAAGGCGGATATCGCGCACTACATCTAGGGACGGTGCGTTAAATTCTTGTTGCAGTTCCGATATAGAAGTACCTTCATCGAGCCGATCGACTTCTTCGCAAGTATTGATTAAATGGGCGATCGCATCTAAATCGCGATCGCCCCCATAGCAGCGCCCCGAGAGATTTGCCATCATAGCTAATCACCATTCCCTGTTGTTATTCAGTTTAAAAATAGCTTGGGCGATCGCACTTTTATCGATCGACTGATCCGATCGGTCGATCGGCATTCAAAATCTGACAACGCAAACACCCCGACGCCTCGAACTGCTACAGCAGTTGACTGCACTCGTGAGTTTCGATAAATTCAGGTTCAGGATTTGGGATGGGAGTAGAAGGACTTGAACCTTCGACCTTGAGATTAAGAGTCACCTGCTCTAACCAACTGAGCTATACTCCCGCATCTAACCTAGTATAACACAACCGTTCTGAAAACTCAACTATTTTTGTAAAAATTTGTGGCGATCGCCCTTACTGCAATATTTAATGTAAGTTCGATCGCCCTGATTCCACATTTGATTTAAGGGCGATCGACCTCAAGCACCTCCCCAGAGTTGTGCAAAACGTTCGGCCGACCATCCAACCAAATCTGATACTTGGCCATCTCCAATCTCGACAATTCGCTTGACTCCATCTTGGCGCTCTACTGCATCCACACAGAAAAATTTGCTGTGAATTAATCAGTAAGGTGGACCTTGGCCCACCCTACTGATTCTAATTGGTTCCGAAAGCGTCTACTTCAGAATTCGGGAGACGACACCGGCGCCGACAGTGCGATTACCTTCGCGGATGGCAAAACGCATATTTTGTTCGATCGCGATCGGCTGCAACAACTTCACAGTCATATTAACGCGATCGCCCGGAACTACCATGTTGATCGCGCTTCCGTCATCAGCCGTAAAAGATGCGATCGTACCTGTAACATCCGTTGTCCGCACGTAGAATTGAGGGCGATATCCCGCAAAGAAAGGAGTTCGGCGGCCGCCTTCTTTTTCCGACAGCACGTAAACCTCAGAATCGAATTCAGTGTGAGGTTGAATAGAACCGGGTTTAGCAAGCACCATCCCCCGCTCAATTTCGTCTTTTTGGATGCCGCGAAGCAACAAACCGACATTATCTCCAGCCATTCCTTCATCCAGAAGTTGCTGGAACATTTCAACACCGATAACAGTTATCGTGCGAGTGTTTTCGATTCCCACCAATTCCACAGTATCGCCGACTTTGATTTTACCGCGCTCGATTTTGCCAGTTGCGACAGTTCCCCGACCTTTGATCGAGAAGACATCTTCAACAGCCATCAGAAAAGGTTGGTCAATATCGCGATCGGGCGTAGAAATCCAGTCATCTACCGCATCCATCAAATTGTAAATGCCATCAACCCACTCATCCTCGCCGCGGTGTATTTTCGGATTAGCAGTCATCTTTTCCAGCGCTTTCAGTGCCGAACCTGCGACAATTGGAATATCATCGCCCGGGAAACCGTAAGAACTGAGAAGTTCCCGAATTTCTAACTCGACCAACTCCAAAATTTCCGCATCGTCCACCATATCTTTCTTATTCAAAAAGACAACCAACCTCGGCACTCCCACTTGCCGCGCTAACAAGATATGTTCGCGAGTTTGAGGCATCGAACCATCTGCCGCCGACACGACGAGGATTGCACCATCCATTTGAGCGGCACCCACGATCATGTTTTTCACGTAATCAGCGTGACCCGGACAATCAACGTGAGCATAATGGCGATCGCCAGTTTCATACTCAACGTGAGCCGTATTAATCGTGATTCCCCGCTGTTTTTCTTCCGGTGCAGCATCGATTTCATCGTACTTTTTAGCCTTGGCCCGACCCTGTGCAGCCAGCGTCATTGTAATCGCCGCTGTTAGGGTTGTTTTGCCGTGGTCAACGTGACCGATCGTACCGACATTGACGTGGGGTTTGTTCCGTTCAAATTTGGTGCGTGACATTACATTTGATTCTCCTCTAAGAGTTATTTTTGGTTTCTAATCATGAGTTTTGAGTCCTTAGCCTGTTATTAATGACTAAGGACTGATGACTAATGATTAAAAAGGAAAGTGGAGGAGTCGAACCTCTACAGCTTTCGCTCTACGCTGGTATTCCCAACCAGTTGCTGTCCACACAGCCGCACTTTCCAACTTTTTTATTTTTAACCGCAGATAAACGCTGATAGATTGAAAGTGGGTGGTATAGGAGTTGAACCTATCTGGTACCGGTTAAAAGCCGGGTGCATAACCGCTTTGCTAACCACCCTTAAAAATTCAGCGTTTGTGTAATTCCTAAAAAATCATTGTGTAGTAAACACTTCAGTCCTTTTTTGCCCCCAGCAATTGCAACGCATAAAGTCCCGATTGCTAATGCTTCACTCGATAATGAAGCAACATGAAACCGTTGCTATAGATTTTGCGATCGGCAAGTTCCAAATTTGTCGGATCGATTGCATCGGAAAAAAGAGGAATTCCCGCTCCGATAACTACCGGATTCAACTTCACAATCATCTCGTCAATCTCCGAAAAAAGAGTTGCTGCTAAAGCGCCGCCACCGCAGAGCCAGATGTCTTTACCCGTTTCTTTTTTCAATTCCTGAACCAATGCGACAGGATTGTCCGAAACAAGTTGAATATTCTCATCGGGACTGGCTTCCATAGTGCGCGAAAAAACATACTGCTTCAAGGTGGGATAAGGATTAGTTACACCAACATTTAGCCCTCCCTCATAGGTTTTCCGTCCCATCAAAACCGCATCAAACTGCTTGTTCTCTGCACGAATGCCTCGTGCTTCCTGAAAGTGAGCCGGAAAAGTTTCAGGAAAGGAATCGAACAAATCAGCGAAATGCTCCCCTTCCATAGGAAAACAATCAAATGAGCCATCTTCGCGAGCAATAAACCCGTCAACGGTGCAAGCAACGTAATATTTTAGTTTTCTCATATTTAACCTTTCTTTTGATAAACGGAAAAGACTACAAATGGAGAGGACGGGACTCGAACCCGCATCGATCGGCAGCAACTTTCAGGAAACGCGCTTCCTTACTGCCCGCAAGCAGATGAGAACTGCCCCCATCTCCGACTGTTAATTCCTTTCAGTGCCTCCGCAACCCGCTGCCAGTTTGCGTTTTCAGGGAACGTCGCGAAGCAACTTTTTACCCTACTCAACAAACCCGATCGTCCTTTTGGGAGCCGCTTTTCCAAAGTTTTTACGGTGCCATTCCAATTAGGCGACCTCCCCGCACTTTTTATCACTATATGATAGCAAACCTAGGCAAAAAAATTAACCCTAATCCTCCATTATTTATATAGAAAATCATCAGAAATCCACCGAGGAGGTACTGCCCCTCCTATCGCCGCGTTATCAGCACGGTGTCTCGCTTTTCGACTTCCGGTGGGTCAAAAGGAAGATGAAGGAATCGAACCCTTACAGTTACCTGTACCCCAGTTTTCAAGACTGGTTGCCAACCATTTAGCGGCATCTTCCAAGGGGTATCTGACGGGAATTGAACCCGCTATTACTGGTTCCACAAACCAGCGCCGCTACCGCTTTGGCTTCAGACACCGCAACTGGAGTCAAGGAGGATCGAACTCCTGGCCTCTTGCGTGCAAAGCAAGCGCTCTACCAATTGAGCTATGACCCCGCGTAAAAGATTCACCTGTCGAGTAAATCTAAAATCTAAAATCTAAAATTGGTGTGGTGGATTGCGATCGGATTTGAACCGATATCTTTCTAACAGCCAGTTAGATGCTTTACCAATTAAGCTACGAACCCCAGACAGCAGGAGCGGTAGGACTTGAACCCACAACATTCGAGGTAGAAGCTCGACACTCTATCCAGTTGAGTTACACTCCCGTATTTTTGTTGATTTGCGCTTCACGCACTTTGACGTGCAAGTTATCAGAGCATTGCGTTTTCTCAGTTACTAGAGGGACTCCGCCGATGAGTTACTACACACTCTTTAAAGGATGGCTACCTTTAAGCCAACCTGCCGGGTTCATGGCACTCCTCGTTCTCAAACGCCCGCTGATTTTGACAGCGTTACCTTTCCTCTCGTACTAAAGTATGTAGGCTCCAAAGATTGGGACACGCAAAGGGCGATCGATCTTAATATAAAAAATTATCCATTCAATGGAATCAACCTCCTTAAATTAAAGCAAAAACAACGAGAGTGGCAGGACTTGAACCCACAACATCCGCGTCCGAAGCGCGGCGCTCTATCCATTGAGCTACACTCCCATAAATTGGTAGTCCTGACAGGAGATTACCCCGCGTCTGCTTGTAAGGCAAACGCTCTACCATCGAAGCTCAGGACTACAAAAGCGGATGATGGGACTCGAACCCATGCGCTGAGAATGGCATACTCAGATGCTAGCCGCTACATGACATCCGCAAACCGATTTAAAATTTGAGATTTTGGATTTAACTGAGATGTTGCACCATTGTCAATAAGCCTTTTATGAACAGGCAAGATGCCTGTTCCACAAGAAAATCTACTCTTTGTGGAACAGGCATCTTGCCTGTTCTGGAGAATGGTGCAAGATGTGAGATTTAACAAAATTCTTGTTTCGCCAAGCGGATAACGAGGCTCGAACTCGTGCCTAGAGTTTGGAAGACTCGAATGCTACCGTTACACCATATCCGCACTTGTGGGGCTGGTGATAGGAATTGAACCTACAACCGACTGATTACAAATCAGTTGCTCTGCCTAATTGAGCTACACCAGCACGCCAAGCAGATGGTGAGATTTGAACTGGCAAGAAAGCTTTACAAAAGCCTCATGTTGCCAATTACATCACACCTGCATTTTTGGTGGCGGGGGCAGGAGTTGAACCTGCTATTAAGAGACTTATGAGACCTCCAAGCCTACCCAGGCTACTTCACCCGCGATGTCACCAAATACCCCTGACTGGCATCGAACCAGCACTAACTAGATCCTAAATCTAGCGCCTCTACCAATTGGGCTACAGGGGCAAAACCGATTTGAGATTTGAGATTTGAGATTTGAGATTGAATAAAACCTCATACCCCTGACAGGCCTCGAACCTGCAAAAAACACTCGTTTTGAGCGAGTGATGTTTTCCAATTACATCACAGGGGTAAAGTCGGGATGGTTGGATTTGAACCAACGACTCCATGCTCCCAAAGCATGGCTTCTGGCCGCTGAATTACATCCCGTTCATGCTCCTAGTGAGACTCGAACTCACACTCAAAATAAAACAGATTTTAAGTCTGCCGCGTCTGCCAATTCCGCCACAGGAGCAAGTAAAAATTTAGTTGAAAATTTGGTACTCGGGAGTGAGATTTGAACTCACACAACACAATTTTTGAAATTGCGGCCTCTGCCAATTGGGCTACAGGAGTGTAATTGATCTGCTTTGGTAATAGCAGAACTGGGAAGGCAGGGATCGAACCTGCATTTTTCCGCTTTCAAAGAGCGGTGCCATACCGATTAGGCGACTTCCCAATTATTGGGTGCCGGGGTAGGCTTTGAACCTACAGAAACTCCTATTTCAGAGATAGGCGACTTTACCAATTTGTCTACCCGGCAATTTAAAAAATGGCTGCCCCAGTAGGACTCGAACCTACAACCTAGCGGTTAACAACCGCTTGCTCTACCATTGAGCTATAAGGCAACGCAATCCCCCAAGTCAGTATCGAACTGACGACCTCTTATTCTTCAGACAAGCGCTCTACCAACTGAGCTATCGGGGGAAAACGGAGAAGGAGGGATTTGAACCCTCGACGGCTGTTAAACCGCTCTTTCTTAGCAGGAAAGCGCCTTAAGCCTCTCGGCCACCTCTCCGAGCGCGAGAACGGAGGGATTTGAACCCTCAATCTTCAGTTTTATTAACTGAGATGTTATCCGGCTACACCACGTTCTCACAATTGCAACTGCGGATTAAATGCAGTTACAAATGGGTCGGGCTGGAATTGAACCAGCAACGCTTTAAGCTACTGTTTTACAGACAGCTACCCACGCCAATAGGAGGGCCGACCCAAGATAGAAATTTTGGTAGGTCGTCGAGGAATTGAACCTCGATCCATCCGCTTAAAAGGCGGCTGCAAAACCATTCTGCCAACGACCCACGAGAAGTGCTGACGGGAGTTGAACCCGCAATCACTTGGGTGAAAACCAAGCGGCTTAAACCATTTGCCTACAGCACTATAAATTGGCACAGGAACTGAGATTTGAACTCAGAATGCTGGTTTTGGATACCAGAGTGTTGCCAGTTACACCATCCCTGCTTTTGGTGGCACCGGCCGGACTTGTAGCTTGCTTCCGCGAAGCGGTACCCGCATTGACCAAGGTATGAACTTGGCGCTTTACCATTAAGCTACGCTGCAATGTCACTTTCGCTTCGTTCCTTTTCAAAGTTAAAAAACTCAATTAAAAGACTGTTAGTTTAATCTTTTAATTTCTAATTTTTAATTTCTGATTGGGAACAGAGGTTAGGGCGGGATTTGAACCCGCGAAAATCGGTTTTGCAGACCGACGCCTTCAACCACTCGGCCACCTAACCTGGGAGTCCCGACGAGGTTTGCACTCGCAATCTTCTCGCCAGAGGGGGAGACGGCTTGACTTTTGCCTACGGGACTTTGACGGGAGTAACGAGACTTGAACTCGCAACCTTTCGCTCGACAGGCGACTGCTCTGACCGGTTGAGCTATACCCCCGCGAAAATGAACAATATTCTGTCCTTGAATTACTCAAGTTGGGACGGGGTGGCGGTTGATTCCGCGTACTACAACCCGATCGGGCTTTTGTTGCCGGAGTCTACACCGCCAATGTCCACAATTATGTGACATGATTAACTTCCTATTCAGTTGTCAAGGTTCATATTGCTCGTGGGGTAAAGCTTTGAAGCTCTTTCCCCTTCGCCATACATTTATACTACATTGCGTATTACAAGACTGTCAAGGGGGTAATACAACTTTTTTTTAAAGTTGCTGCGAAGCGGCAAAACTGAGGCGCTGCTTTTTGCTAAACCCCTTATAAATCAAACATTTGGCTGCTGAACTGGTAGTGTCGCGTTAGTTGAATCCGATGCTGAAGTTGTACTACACTCGAATTTCTCTAAATTCTCGCCGTCGCGCGAGGTGGCACTTCTGGAAAAGCAGATTGCGTTTGAGCCGATCGCACTTAACCTCGACGCCGACCACTTTGCACCGGATTTTCTGGTAATTAATCTGTTCCACCGCATACCGGTTTTAGTGGATGAAGACTTGACTGTGGTGGAGTCGCTGGCAATTCTTGATGATCGGGAGGCGAAGTAATACCCCACGCCTGCACTGTCAATCCCCGCTGAGACATATTTATAGAAAACTTCGATCGCAACGGCAAGAATTAACACTGACGAAAATGCCGATAGCCCAAACTCGCACAAAAGATTAATCGCCCTGCGATAATCAGCTTTGAGATATCCAATACTACAAATCAAACCTTGTCTGAATTGCCCTTAACTCCCGTGCCCGCATTGCCAGAAGCCGATCGCCCAAACCTCCCTCACTGGCTACACTCCTTAGATACCTGTCCGAGTACCAACAGTTGGGCGATCGCCCGCGCGGCCCAACTCCACCACGGAGATGCAGTATTTACCAAGCGACAAACCAGCGGGCGCGGCCAACACGGGCGCACCTGGCACGCCCCAACTGGTGTCTTAACTGTTAGTTTTGTACTCGACAACCTCAACCCCAATCTGTTGCCCGGGCTCAGTTTAGCAGCGGGTTTAGCCGTGATTTACGCGATCGAAGATTTGGTTCCAGACTGTCGCGATATGCTGCGCCTGAAATGGCCAAACGATGTCTGGATCGATCGCCACAAATTAGCGGGAATTCTCTGCGAAGCTACTTCCGGCAATGTTTTTGGCAAAACTCGCGCCGTTGTGGGAATTGGACTCAACCGCTGCGTAGATTTCGCGGCTGCGGGATTGGATGAAACGGATCTCGGCAATGCGGTAAGCTTGCATTCTATTGCTAGTACAGTACCAGATGAACTGTGTTTGGTCGATCGACTGCGGCACTATTTACTCGAACTAGCCGATATGTTTTCCACCACAGACAAGCCAGCCTCCAAGTCCGGTTTAGCGCTACTTTTGCCGGAATTGCGCCGCCGCGATGCGTTGATTGGCTGCCCGGTGGCGATCGAACTTGCGTCGGAAACCATCTGCGCAGAAGCAGCGGGCATTGATGGAAGCGGCCGCTTGTTAGTATGCTTGGCGGGCGATCGAATACAAGCCTTTACCTCTGGGCGAGTTCGATTAATTTAAGAGGAAGAAGGAAGAAGGAAGAAGGAAGAAGGAAGAAGGAAGAAGGAAGAAGGAAGAAGGAAGAAGGAAGAAAGGAAATGCAGTCAGAGCAATATTTTCAGCGATAAAAAATGTTCTAACCTTCTTGCCAGTTACTATAAATTAAGAGAAAAAAGTCATTAGTCATTAGGGAAAATTCCCAATTAACAATGCCCGATGCCCGATGCCCGATTCCCTATCCCCAATTCCCAATTCCCGATGCCCGATGCCCAATTCCCAATTCCCAATTCCCAATTTTAATTTACCACCTCAAATACTACCAATCTGCTCAGCCACAGCGGTTGATTTGCCTCCACACCTTCCGGACGACCCTTAGTAGAAGCAACTTGTATTCTGTTGCCATTTATCCCTTGTCTAACCAAAATATTTTTCACATTTGTCGCCCTTTCCACTGCCAACTTTTGATTTTCTACCGGAGTGCTTTTAAAATCGCTGTAGCCAACTATCCTTAAATTCTTCGTGCTATTTTTATCCATATATTCCTTGACTTTACTAAGCTTTTGTGCTACATCTTTCGCCTCCAAACTTGCCGAACCTGCACCGAAATACACGCGAACTGGCATTATTATCTTTGGCGGCGGTGGAGTTCCTATTATCACTGTATTTGTTACGGACTTCACCCCCGGAATTTTCTCAAAAGCTTGAGTTATTTTCTGAGCATCTGGCACTTTGCTTACGCTGCCTGCAACGGCGACTTTTCCCTCTGCATAGCGAGCTGAGATATTAATGCTTTCTACTTTATTCAAAAGAGCTGCCGTCCGCTTGACATCGGCTTCGACTAAAACCGGATCGGGAGGTACTTCAACGGCTATAATTTTATTTTCAATTCTTGATTGTGGAGCCACTTGCTGAGCGATTTTTTCCGCTTTCAATCGCAGATTTTGATTCGGCACTCGTCCCGAAATCTGCAATAATTTATCTTTAACATCTGCCGCGATACGATAAACCGATAACTCTGGAGCAGATTGTAATGCTAAATTCGTATCTGCTTCTAAGCTCGCTTCAACTGCGCTGCGGTATTGATGAATTCCCCAAGGTACCCCAATTAAACCTAACGCTGCCAAACCGATAATTGGTAAAATGGGAAGTTTAGAAGATTTAACTTTTACCTCTGTATCGATTAATTTTTGCAATTTCGAGTTTACTTCTGGTGGTACAGTTGCTGGATCGCCGTTAAATGACCGAATTTGATCTCCGTATTCTTGAACAATATTGTTGAATATCGCTCGCATTTTGTACTTAAACCACTGGCGGGTTTCTCCTTGCATCACTACTGCCAGATAACACGAACCCGCTACTTCCAATACGATCGTAAATGGGCCGTATTCTATAGCATCAATCTCTGCAATATTTCCCGACTGAGATATGCAATCGTTGACAAAAGCCCGAATAGCAGTCAGCATCCCCGCTACCATGTCTGATTCTAGCTGTTCGCGTTCAGACTTCTGCACTGCTGAAATTACTAATCCCGATTCTGTTTGAATTAAAAATACAGCTTTAACACTCAGTGGTGTTGTTTCTTTCATCAGCAATTCTGCTTCAGAAATGCCCTGCAATTTGGATTTAATTTTGCGACTAATTCTCTCTGGACTTAAAGATGATTCGAGTTTTTCATTAATCTCCCGCATCATCTCGGCGATGTATTTTAAAATCGTGCTGCCGATGATCGGATAAAGTGCATCCGACATTGCTTCTCGCTTGAGATGAATTTGCTGTTTGATAGCGGCGGCCATTTCCGGCGCTATCGCCATTGCAATTTCATCGGGCGATTCACTGATTCTGTGGCTGATTCCTACAGGAAGAGCAGGCGATATGGCTACTCCCATCGATTGCCTGTTTTCTCGGGTTTTGGTATTAATTACTTCATCAATTATCGGAGCTATGGTTTCGGCAAATGATTTTCTCGACTCATTAATCGTTTGGATCATCATTTCGGGAAACATGATTTTAATTCGGGCAAGTAATTCTTCCCGATTGCCTCCCCATTCAGCATCAGTAATTTTGCGATCGAGTTCCCCTACTTTATCGTTGAGTCTGTAATTATAACTTACAACTTCATCTAACAATGGTAAAATAGACTCTATGACCGACTTTTGCAGTTGGGCGTGATGGCTAACCATCAGCTCGTCAATTAAAGGTTTCAGTAAATCGGTAAACAAGTCTGTCGATTCATAAATCCGGTGTTCGATCGCCACAATCTGTTGTTCGATCTTCGCGAGTCTTTGATCGATCCTTTTATTCTGAATGATGGCATCGACAGCGGGGCCGATCGCAGATTCTATCTCTAGCTTTGCTTCCCCGATGTTTCGAGACAGCATTTCTACAATCACTGGCATTATTCTTGCCATCAACCCTTCTATCTCGGCTAAAACTTGCTGCTGAACTTCGACAATCTTACTTTCATTATTTAATATTTGTGCTGCAATACCGCTGTTTTGAAGAGCTGTGTTGACACCAGGTGCGATCGCCTCTCTCACCTCTAACTTTGTCTCCTCGATTTTCCGGTTCAGCGACTCAATCATTAACGGCATTAACCTTGCCATTATATCTTCCGGCTGAGATTTTTGCTGTCGCTGAAGATTATTTAGTCTACTTTCTACGTCGCTCAATTTTCCTTGAACTTCTCTTTGAAGAATTGCTGATTCTATCAAAGGTTCAATCGTCGCTGCTACTTGTAATTTTGATTCATCGATTTTCTGATTCAGCAAATCAGCTATTGCGGGCATTAGCATCGCCAGTATCTCTTCTGGCTTCTGAATAGGCGACTGTTGTGTAGCCAGTCGGCGTTCGATGATGCTCAATACTTTTTCTTCTATTTCTACCCAAGCTATTCTTACCTGTACTGAGGGGGTAACAGCTTCTACAATCTCTGATTTTAATTCACTAATTTTGCGGTTTAGCAATTCGCTAACTACTGGTACTAGCTGCTTGATTATATCTTCAGGTTGCTGCTGGTAACGCTGCTGAATATTCGCAACTCTATCTTCAATTCTTACTACCTGTTCTTCAAGTCCGTTTTGATTGTGAATTACTTGATTGACTTTTGGTGCGATCGCCGAAGCTACCTCTAACTTAGACTCCTCTACCTTACGCTTGAGCAGCTCGCCCACCACCAACATCAGCCGTTGCATTAACTGTTCTGAATTCGGCAGTTGCTGCTGGTTGAAGCTAGCAATTTTATTTTCCAAATCCGCTATTTTTGTCTGCAATTCGAGCCTATTAATTTGATCGCTGCTAGCGAGTTCGACCGCCTTTTTTAATTCCGACTTCAACCCCTCTAATTCATCTCTCATTAACTCAGGAATTAACGGTTTCAGTAAAGTCATCAACTCTTGGGGCTCAGACATCAACTTCTCACAATTTTCTAACCTTTGTTCCACGCTCAAAACATTACTGTAAAATTCCGGTAAATCCCTTTCAAACAGCACTTGCTGCAACCGCTTAAACTCCTCCACTGCTTGTTCTAATTCTTCCTCCGACGGCGGATTTTTTTTTGCTCCCTTCGCGGCTATAGATAAATCGGGTTCCTGATTACTTTTTTCTCGTCTTTGAGAGGGGATCTCTTCATCGTTAGTTAATACTTCCGGTACAATACTCGGTGATTCGATCAGGAAAGACAATTGTTTGCGCCGATTTTCCTCATCCTCTAATCGCTGCACAGATTTTTCCGCAAGCGGTAATTTTATCTCGCTTGGCTCTTTTTTGGATTTCTTCAATAACTGAAATTCTGTCAGTATGGTTAGCAATTCCTGTAGTTGCTCTCCAGCTTTAGAACTTGCCTGAGTTGCATCAGAAACCTCTTTTTCTGACTGATACATTTTGCCTGAATTATCATTAGATGCTGCCATACTGCCCTACCCAAACGTGATTTTGATCGACCGAAGGAAATTACCAGCTTGCTTGCCGCCTCACCCCAGCGACAATCAATAGGAATGACACAATTTCTCCAAGCGTCAGGCGTACTAAAGCTATCGCCTTATTTTAACTGCTGTTCTGCGACTAGCCAACTGGGCTGCCAACTGCAATGCTGCCTTCATGCTGGAGGCATCTGCAATCCCCTGACCTACAATATCAAAAGCTGTGCCGTGATCCGGAGAGGTGCGGACAAAAGGCAAGCCAATTGTAGTGTTGACTGCTTTATCGAAAGCCATCAATTTTACTGGAATCAACCCCTGGTCGTGGTACATTGCCAAGTAACCGTCGTGAGCTTCCTTGGCTAAACCGTACCAAACTTTAGCCGGTTTTACCCACAGGGTATCGGGGGGGACTGGCCCGTCTAACTGCACTTGAGGAAAGCGATCGCGCTGCGTTTCCAACCAAGGTATCATCCAGTCTTGCTCTTCATTTCCCAGTTTGCCATTTTCGCCGCTGTGAGGATTTAAGCCAGAAATCGCAATTTTCGGTCTTTCCAGCCCAAAATCTTCCCGCAAACAGTCTATCAGTAATTCTAGTTTTTCACTCAGTAATTCGGGACTCAACGCATCGGGGACTTGACGCAGGGAAATATGTGTGGTAGCCAGTAAAGTTACGAGCGTCCAGCCACTGTGGGGAGATGTGGCGGCAAACAGCATTCCGAATCGCTGCGATTTTGCTCTTTCTGCGAGGAGTTCTGTTTGTCCGGGATAATTGTAACCGGCCGCCTGCCAGCAAGTTTTGGAAATCGGGCCTGTCACGATGGCGGAGAATTCGCCGGCGATGGTACGGGCGATCGCGCTTTCCATGTAAGCAAAGCTAGCCGCCCCGCTAGCTGCACTCCCGACACCGGGGACAATTTCGCCCCACTTGCTGTCTGGTTCGATATCAATAATATTTAATGTTTCGGGATTTGCCGCTTCTGCTGCTGGATTGCTCGATCGCAACTTATCGTAAGTTTCCTGCAAAACTCTCCTAGAGCCTATAACCGTTGCCCTCAAACCAGCAGCGGTATCGGCCAATGCCTTGAGAATCACTTCCGGCCCAATTCCCGCCGGATCTCCCAGAGTTACAGCTAGTTGTGATTCCCGATCGAGACTCAAGGCAGTTTTCTCCAACAAAATACAGCAATTTCGGCACTGAAATTTTAGCATTCATGTACCTGGTTGCCCCAAATTATATTATCTTTATTTAATGCGATCGCCCACTTGGACATATAAAATCATGAATCCTGAAATTTTCACTGCAGCCTTTTTGTCCTTTTCCCTAATTTTCGTAGGTATAGGTGGAGGCTTCCTCCTGCTCAAATTGCAAGGCCGCGAAGAATAAGTTTTTTTCAACCAATCCTTCAGAAGCCTTCTACCTTCTGCCTTCTAGAGTCTACTTTCTGCCGAAAGCCAGCATTCTGCCGAATATCTCAAGCCTAAAATGAGAAAATTTCAGGTTTTTGTTAAGTTTTTATAACAAACTTAACAAAAACCTGATACCATCTTATTGAAAGTTTAAGATTCATAATTAATCCCTAGATGACTTTATTGATTTTAGGTGCCACCGGCACTCTCGGCCGCCAAATAGCCCGCCGCGCCCTAGACGAGGGCTACCAGGTGCGCTGTTTAGTCAGAAGTTACAGAAAAGCTGCATTTTTGAAAGAATGGGGCGCTGAACTCGTACCGGGGAACCTTTGCCAGCCAGACAGTCTGCCTCCGGCCCTAGAAGGCGTCAGTGCTATTATCGATGCAGCAACAGCGAGTGCAGCCGATTCTGTCAGCATCAAAAGAGTAGACTGGGACGGAAAAGTATCGCTGATCCAAGCAGCAGCAGCAGCAGGCATCAAGCGTTACATATTCTTTTCCTTTCTCGATGCGGAGAAATATCCCCAAGTCCCCTTGTTGGAAATCAAGCGCTGTACCGAATTGTTTTTAGCAGAATCCGGTCTAGACTACACAATCTTGAGACCTTGCGGCTTTTTGCAAGGACTGCTGAGCCTGTATGCAATGCCGATTTTGGACAATCAGGCAGTCTGGCTGCCCAACAAGCCATCCGCCCTTGCCTACATGAACACTCAGGACGTTGCTAAATTTGCCGTCCGGGCCCTTTCCGTTCCTGAAACCGAGAAAAAAAGCTTTCCGGTGGTGGGAAATCGCGCTTGGGATGCTGACGAAATCGTGCGGTTGTGCGAACGGCTGTCAGGGAAGCAAGCTAAAATTACGCGCACCCCAGACGCCTTGTTGAAGGCTACTCGTCAATTTGCTAAGTTCTTTCAGTGGAGTTGGAACGTAGCTGACAGATTGGCTTTTTCAGAAGTTTTGGCAGCCGGAAAACCCTTGAAAGCTCCGATGGATGACGTTTACAGTGTCTTCGGAATCGACCCCAAAGAAACTACTACTTTGGAGTCTTATCTCGAAGAATACTTTAATCTGATTATGAAGAAGCTCAAGGAAATAGAGTACGAGCAGCTTAAAACTAAAAAACGGAGTAAACAAAAAATGCCCTTTACATTTTAAAGTGCCGAAAGCAGGAATTATATACAACGATGTTAAACCTGTGGCTTGTCGCATCGCCGCAGAGTTGGAAGACAAGCTGACTGCCCGCGGCTGGGAGGTTTGCTCGGTTTCTGGTTCCGGAGGAATTCTGGGCTATTCTAGCCCCGATCGCCCGATGTGCCACAATCCGATCGACCAACTCGTCCCCCCCGGTTTTGACAGCGACATGGAGTTTGCAGTGGTTTTGGGCGGCGACGGTACGGTGCTGTCGGCATTTCGCCAAGTCGCTCCGATTGGAGTGCCGCTGCTGACTGTCAATACCGGTCACATGGGCTTTTTAACAGAAACTTACCTGAACTTGCTGCCGCAAGCTTTGGAAAAGGTAATCGCCGGAGAATACGAAATAGAAGAAAGATCGATGCTGGCGGTGCGGCTGTTTCGAGAAAACGACTGCCTCTGGGAAGCTCTTTGTCTCAATGAAATGGTGCTGCACCGGGAACCGCTGACTTGTATGTGTCATTTTGAAGTGGCGATCGGTCAGCACGCCTCTATTGACATTGCGGCAGATGGAGTCATCATCGCAACTCCCACAGGATCGACAGCTTACGCCCTTTCTGCCGGCGGCCCTGTCATCATTCCCGGAGTGCCGGTGCTGCAATTGCTGCCTATTTGCCCGCATTCAATGGCTTCGCGGGCTTTGGTGTTTTCCAACACCGAGCCGGTCAAGATTTTGCCAGCGAGTCCCAACCGCCTGGTAATGGTGGTAGACGGGAACGGCGGATGTTATGTTCTGCCTGAAGATTGGGTGCAAGTCGAGCGAGCTCCATACCAAGCCCGGTTTATTCGGGTGCAATCTTTTGAGTTTTTCCACATTTTGCGGGAAAAATTAGGCTGGGGCTTGCCTCACATTGCTAAACCGAGTTCCGTTGAGTTGCCATGATAGTTGTTGTTGACACTCCCCGACTATCAAGGTACGGGGATTGTTGGCTCAACCAGTTGGCTTGCTCGTAGATGTCATATCAAGTCCTAGCTATAGGAGACCGCAATTCCCGTTCCCGTTTTTCACCGATTGAAGGGATTTTGATTTCTTTATCTGTTGATAAATCGTAGAATAAAGCAGCAATTAGTGTGGGTAATGTAGGGCGACATTTATCTACCGGAATCCTTAATTCTCGATCGAGCTTCCGAATCATCTCCAAAGTCAGACAGCGTTTGCGAGATAACGCTCCCAATCAGTGGCGGTAGCTATCTCAGGACTCAGCACAGCGACTCTCGTCCGTCCGCTGCATTCGGGTTGTTATATTTCGCCTTCATTGCCTCAATGCTGATTCCCTTTCCTTGTCGGCAACTTGCAAATAACCTGACAGGTCGTTTTTGACTTCATCAATCGGGACTTGCTTAATTCCTCTCTCCTACCGAACTCGGCTAACCACCTCATTGCCTCCGATTTCTCTCGAAATGGAGTTTATTTCTATTCCCTATTCCCTAATTTACACAAACATTTTTTGCAGCAAGCCTTTTTTGAATTGTTCGGTGCGCTGAAGCTGTTACCCCACTGCTTCGGTTTGGGTCATGGGGACAGGGAAGATTCATATATTTTTAAGCCTTGGATAAAGCGAAAATCTTTGAGGTTTAGGGTATAAAGGCTAAGGTTATGGGTTAGGGCGGTGGCGGCAATCATGGCATCGGGAATTGTGAGTTTATGGCTTAGGGAATATTGCGCCATGAGTTGAATGAATTGCTCTGAGATGAGTCGATCGATGGGAATATTTTGAAATAAGTCGAGGTGTTTTTGAATGCGGTTTAGTTCGTTTTTGTTGAGTGCGCCATAGTACAGTTATGCTCTGGTGATAATGCTAATGGTTAAGTTCTGGCTGCCGATTTGTCGTAGTTCTTGAATGATGGCGGTATTGTTTTTATAGAATTCGATGAGAATATTGGTGTCACACAAAATCATTGGTTTTCTTTGCCCCAGGCGTCTTTGCGAATGTCGTCTAGAGTGATATTTTTTTCTTCCCAGATTCCCGCTAGCTCAAAAAAGGATTGTTCTTGATTGGAGTCATCTTTTTTTGGTTCTATCGTTTTAGTTGGGCTGGCTTGAAATTCTAGAAATTCGATAAATTCAATAACTTTATTGCGTTGTTCGGGGGAAAAATGTTGGATTTTTTGGATTGCCATTTCTAGGGTTAACATGGGTTTCTCCTTGGTTATTTTTGGTACTATTTTAACGATTTACACAAACATCTTTTTTTTGGATCTACTAGCTTGTTGCATGGGTGCGCGATCGAAGCGTATCTATTGATTCTACCAATTTTCTGTAGGTCAAGCTCTCGATCGAGATTCCCAATCATCTCTAAGGTCAGGCAGCGTTTACGATATAACGGTGCCCATCACCCGCCGCAGATGAACTTTGCACCATACCGATAAACTCTCGGCGGTCGGTGTGCATGGGCGTTGTTAGCTTGAATCTGTCACCCATGCGTGAGTAGTGATTGCCTAGTGCTCAGTGCTGGCTGAAGGCTGTGGGTATTGGGTTTCGCACCTCAACCCAACTTACGAGATCAGCGATCGCACTGCTTATTGTTAGATTAGCGATGTTCGTTTTTGATATTGTGCTCCAACTTGCAATAGATTTCCATCGCGAATATCTTACATTCGCATTTGAGTCTCTTCATCTTACTACCTCATTAGCTATTAATATTTCCAACTTTGGCGACTTGAAATTATGAAAGTCAAGAAAATATCGCAGATCTCTAAATCGTCCATGTGGATTGCAATCTAATCGATGGATATTGATAATAGCTGACTTTAAAGCTTCCTCAAAGTTCTGTTCTCTGATCGTCTCAAACAATATAACTAGAGCTTCAGCATTAGAAGCAAGAAAATTTTCATTTTCAGCTTCAGTGTCAAGATAGAATTTATAAAAACCTATGGATGATTCAGGCTTTAACTTATTTGCAAGCAAATGATAGTTTACTCCTCCAAAAACAATTCTTTCTTCATCGTTATTTAAGTCTTCCTTATCCTTAAATTTTTCTTGCAAAAAGACTTTGGTCACAAATTCATCATCTATGAGACAATCTTTAATCTCATTCCACTCTTTGCTATATAGAGAAATACCGATATGGGATGAAATTGCTTTGGCAGTTAAAATCCTTAAAAACTCCAAAGGGTAGAGATTGTTTGATATCAAAGGGAAAAAAGGTTTGACTGGAAAGATAGCCTTTTCGTAATGCACCCGTCTTCCATGTGCAACGCTGTTTCTAGCTTCTACAAGATTTCTTATCCAAAATGCTATCCTATTATCATATAGTTTAAAATGCTTCAAAAAGAACAAAATTTTTGAGGTTACGGAAATATCTTTAATTAATATTCCTGCCAGGAGTTTGGATTTAGCATTATTCTCACTTTCTAATGCATTCACATGCAAAGATAAAATGCTTGAATTAAATGCATTGCTAAAATCTTTAATCAGATCATTAGCTTTCATTAAAAGATCTTTTGAATATACATCACCAAGAAGCTCTAAGACATGGAAGTAAGATAATGTCGCCTCATCTTCATAAAGAAAGCTCTCATCAGATTCCTCTTCCATATACCTAGCCTTTCTCCATCTATCTAATAAGGAGAAAAAAAAGCTTTTTTCATGTTCTTTTAACTTTTCTAACTTGTCGAGAAATTCATTGAGATTATCTGTTAAATCAACATCATCTATTATCAGTCTGTTTTGTTGTCCAACTTTTAGCTCGTCTAATGATATATCGGCACTAGCTGTTGAAAATGGAGCTGTTTTGAAAACCGTAAATAGCTCGCTTACTAGAAACGAGATAATACCTAACAAGCTTAAATATTTTGGACGAACAAATATTGGGGCATCGACCCATGATTCATAGTCCTTGAGTTCAAATTCTATTGACAGTTGTAGATAACCAAATTCAAAACTTTCTTCATTATGAATAGTTGGAATGGACTGAACTGTCTGTACGGCGCATTGTTCAAATGTAAAATTTAGATCGATTTTTCGATTTAGTGTCAAATATTTTTGGGAAACGCACTTGTTCATTAGATAAAACTAAATATTGTGATTCTTCAGCTACCTTAGCACTTAAGCCGTCACACTCGGATAAGGTTGCGGTTATAAACCGACGCTCACGATCAGCAGCATAAGCTATGCAAGCTTTTAAATCTTCTCGCGTCAAATCGGGAAAATCGCCCTTGAATTTCTGCTTCAGTCATCTCGGAAGCCAGGTACTCAAGCACTTCATAAACCGTAATTCGCAAGCCGCGTACACAGGGCTTACCACCGCGTTTATTTGCTTCGATCGTGATGTGGTTTCGGTAGTTCAGAGTGGGAATTTTTGAGAATCTCCTCGTTTGAGGTTTGGCGAAAAGATTGGATATACTAGCTTGTTGCATGGGTGCGCGATCGCTGGTATCTATGTATTCTACCAATTTTCTGTAGGTAAAGCTCTCGATCGAGCTTCCGAATCATTTCCAAAGTCAGGCAGTGTTTGCGAGATAAGGATAAAGTTGAGCTGCTGCCGATCGTCCCGATTACCCACAAACACACTTGATGCAGTCGGAGCCAACGCAAGGTTGGACTGTGCTTACTTATTTTGGGTAAGCTTACCAAGCAGTGCTGTATGTTTAGCTTTCAAAAGCTCAAAAGTTTCTATCACTTCCCGCTCAAAATCAACAGGCCAATTAATTTTTGAATGCCACGAATATTCGACACCTTCCTCCTTCCATCGCTTGTGTTGGATTGACCATGAGTTTTGATGATCTAGAAAAGCAACATAGCTATCGGGAAAACGAGTTCCTTCAATTAAATGTGTTTTAGATGTTAGCAATTCTTTAATCTGCTCATTTCTAGGTAGAAAAGATTTTTCAGCCCAGAACAGCCAAGTTTTAAGTTCTTGTTCAGGAAGTGGTTTACCTTTTATAAAAACATAATCCCTTTTTAGCGTATCAAGGAGATCCTGATACGTTCGACGAGCTTCATAAAGAAGAAAAGCCATTGGACCATATAATTCCTCAAGCTGTCTTTCTACGTGTTTTAACGAAGCTTCTGTTCTTTGTCGTATACGATCGCGTCGATCGGTAAGTATATGATTGACTATCCATCCGACAGCACTAACAGCACCAGCTATTAAAGCAACAACTACTGAAGTATCCATACAATTCGTCACTTAACCTTACAACCTAATTCAGCATTGGTTGATCGTTAACAGAAATTTCCCACCCCTAGCTTTGAAACAGGGTCGAGATTCAGAAATAAAGCAGTCCAACTTATAATTCGCAGTTGCGTTACAATACTTGATATAATCGAATAATACCGCAGCTTGATGATGTATGTCAACCCGTTCTTACTCCCCATCGGAATCTCCATTCCTCGATCGAGTTCCCCGCACGATTCGCCTCAATCACTTAAGCCGCCGCATTGAAAAAACCTATCTATATTAGATTTTAGATTAGAGAGCATTTAGAGTCGATCGCACACTTTCGGCGATCGGGAAAATCGAGACATTCATCACAACTTCTTCACGCACGAATAACTGTAACGGTTCGCCCCATTGGTGTCAGATGAATTTCAGTATTCAGTCGTTCTTCTAATTCGATCGCATTCTCGCGTCGATCGAATATCACCAACCACCCTTCATCTTGTCCCAATCGAGCCAAATATCCATCTAACTGTTCCAAGCCTTTACTCAACGGATCGACTTTCCGAGTTCGCCAAACCTTCAGTTCAATTCCCAATGTTACCTCACCATAACGCAAACATAAATCCATTCTGTCGCGTCCGATCGCATATTCTCGCTCCAATGTTCCCCCACCATTAATCACCCGATGCAGAAACGCCATCAACACTAAATGCGGTGCAATTTCGGGATAAGACGCACTTTTGAGTAACGGTTCGCCATGCTGTAGCCAAAACGCGAGAAACGCTTGCAGGAGTGCATCTGGTAGTAGTTCGCCGCGATCGTTCAACCAACTCGGACGGATAATCGGTAAACTATCTTGCGGCCCTTGCGCCAAAACTCGCGGCAACACTTCTCGATAAATCGGATTGGCGATGACTAAACCCCCGGCTGGATCTCGTTTGAGCAAGCCCAAATCTACGAGGTATTGGCGATCGTCATTAGAAGATTCTGGCAATTCTCGTCCGGCTAGCATCGGCTCGATAATGGCTTTGACTCTGTTTTCTCGCAGTCGTTCTGCCAAACTATCTAAATGCGTATCTTGTCGTTTTATGAGAATTTCTTTGGCTTCTAAAATATGTTGTGGTGTAATTTCTATAGATTCATCTGTTACTAATTCTTCTACAATTTCCTTAGCTAAAGCATTCACTAACCAAGGTTGTCCCTGAGTCAGTTCAAAAGCTAAGGCTACCGCTTCAGGTGTAAAAACTTGTCCGGTATCTTCGGTATGTTGCGCGTAGAGTTCGGCGACTTCTTCTGCATTAAAATCTCTCAGAGTAATCGATCGCACTTTAATATTAAACGGACTGGATGTATTGAGTCGATCGCTTCCCCCCGCAGCCACTTTGTAATCGCGAACATCCCGCAAACCAATTAAACCCACCGATTGCGGAAACGCTTTCGGGCGATTGGGATAACCATCGCGTAATTGGCGCAGAATAGAAATCAAAGCTTGGTCTTGTAGTGCGTCAATTTCATCGATGAAAACCACCAAAGGACGAGATGAAACTTGTGTCCAAGCTTGTAAAGCAGCCCGAATTTTCTGTCCCGATTGCATCGCTGTCCAGTCAGGCGGTTGCAGTTCGAGTGGGAGACGGACGGAAATGTTATCTCGCCAAGCCCCCAAAATAGCCTCTTCTGCACTCGCGATGTCTTGACTGAAGGGTGCGCCGACTTCTACCGACAGCATCACGGCGGTGTATTGTCCGCTTTCGGTGAGTTGTTTGGCTAACGCCAGCATGGCGGTGGTTTTCCCCACTTGCCGGGGTGCATGGATGACGAAATAGTTGCGTTGAGCGATTAACCGTTCTAAGCTTGGTAAGCGTACCGTGGGCGACAGTGCGTAATGAATGTCTTCTTGGCAGGGGCCAGCAGTATTGAACCAACGCGGCATAGGTCAACTGGGGCGAATGGGGCTGCTCTCAGTTTAGTGTACTGTTGTTGGAATGGCCTTCTAGTTGTTAAGCGGGGGTTTGTACCGACTCTCCGGCCCCGATGAAACTCTCTCAGAGCGAAAGTCGTGCTCGATTCTTGATTCATAGAACGGAAGAACCCCACCTGCCAACTGCCAAAGTTTTACTCTTCCACGCGATAGCCCAATTCCGCCAAACGAGTGCGAGACTGCCGCCACTTCGGCTGCACTTTGACAAATAACTCCAAATATACTTTGCCCTCAATTAACTTTTGAATCTGTTCTCGCGCCGCACTGCCGATCGACTTGAGCATACTGCCGCTTTTACCGATTAAAATGCCTTTTTGGGAATCCCGTTCGACGTGAATTGTCGCCAGAATCCTAGTAATTTTCGCTTCTTCTTGAACGATGTCGATCGCAATTGCTACCGAATGCGGCACTTCTTCCCGCGTCAGCAGCAAAATCTGTTCCCGAATCAATTCGCCCATAATAAAGCGTTCCGGCTGGTCAGTCACCAAATCGGGCGGATAATAATAAGGCCCAACGTCCAAATGTTCGATTAACAATTGTTGCAGCGGCTCGACACCCTCGCCCGTGAGAGCCGAAAATTTCACTACAGGCCACTCAGGATTGACAATTTGCTCGTAAGTTCGATCGATCAACACGGAATCCTCCGGTTGTTCGTCCAACTTATTCATCCCCAAAATCACCGGAACTTTGCAATTGCTGAGAATTTCGACAATATATCGATCGCCCCCTCCCGATTCCACCGAACCATCCACCACAAACAGCACGACATCCACCGACTGAATCGCTGTGCGGGCATTCTGCACCAAAACCTTGCCCAATTGGTGATGCGGCTTGTGAATTCCGGGAGTATCTACAAAAATAATTTGTGCTTCCGGTGTCGTTAGGATGCCCCGCAGCCTGTTGCGAGTCGTCTGAGACACCGGCGAAGTAATGGCAATTTTCTGCCCCACCAACTGATTCATCAGCGTTGATTTTCCGACATTCGGGCGTCCGACAATACCCACAAAGCCGGATTTGTAACCCGCCGGAGCTGCGGGAACACCCATAATGTCCGATACGTCGATAAATTTACTATCTTCCACTAAAATCACCTATTTTCAAGCCCCTTCTCTGTCTATTGTCGCCTGAAAATACTCAAACGCCCATTGGTGCACTCTAGCATCTTTCTCGCTTTGGTATACCTTGCAACAGTCAAAGCTCGATCGAGCCGCAAACCAGTGTTAAAACGTGATAGGCGATCGGCAAAACTTGATATCTGAGACAAAATTTGATAAAGTTCCAATGACATCGCTCAAAAATGAATCATTCTGGTAAAACCGACTCCCAAATGCTGTAACAACTTCAGATGTGTAAATCTCTAACTCAACTGAAACTATTCTACAGTTTGTCAGGCCAACCAGTTATAACATTTTTGAGAATGTTTGGTAATAAATTAGGTAGGTTAAACTCAAACTCAAAAGCTCAATATCATGAGGCGCTTTTTTCATAAAAGGCTACTGTTTTTAGAGCCTACCTAATTAGTGCTAATCGTCATAAAGTTGAGGAGATGAATCAGATGAAATCGAAATTATTTTGGAGTTTTTGCACCGTTTTGGTAGCCAGCCTGCCTGTTCCTGGGTTGGCTCAAACAAGCCCTCCCACAAGCCCTCAAGTAGATTTTGACTACAAGGGTGGCTCAATGAAATACCAGTTGCTACCGGGCAGAATCCAGGACAGAACATTGCCCAGAGCCTTTGACTTTCCAATTATTACCAATGTTGGTACTGACACTAGCATCACCTCGGATTTCCTAATTACCGATCAGTTTCGCGCCCCAGCGGGTCGTACAGAATACACCGGAGCTCTCACCGCCTGGGCAACATCAATCAGAGAATGTCTCGCCAAACAGCCTCTCTTGATTCGAGCCAGCACTAAGAACCCGGTTCGGATTAATGGCAGAGCAGGCACGATTGTTAGAAACGTAAATAACCGTGCAGTTTGCAAATAAACCAGCAATATCATGACGGCTAAATTGACCGTAATTGCTGTAAGGGCGGGTTCACCAATATCTTCCATGCGAGCATCAATACAGTAAACCCGTCACCGCAGCGATATGGGGGTCAATCGAGACCACTTGATATAAGTTCCGCTATCTACAGATAAAAACTAGAGAGTGTTTTTGAACAAAAAGAGCAATAGGTTTTCTATTGCTCTTTTTGTTAGCGAAATTTCAATTAATCTCTATTAGGACTTATCTGATGTCCGCTGGAACGACATCATATAAGGGGTTTGCAGAGAGGAATGCAAGTCCTTATCAAACTTTGAGGACTTGCATTCCTCACTGCAAACGACATAATTACGCAGAAACCAGCTTTTGTCCAAAATATCCCGTGGAACCCGAGGGATATGGATTTTAACACCCGGTTTATGAAAGTTTGTCTGCGTAATTCAGGATTTAGTAGCGCAAAATTCATGTGTACTCAGTAAAATTTCGCCATAATCAGGAATCCAAGCTAGCCACTTGTCATCAGAACATTCACACAACAGCCACGCTTCGTCAAAGCTGAATGCTGTTGGCGGATTGAACAATTTAACCCACATAGAAGGAGCCAATTTTGGTGCAGGTACGGCGCAGCCAAATTTTTCCCAGTCGCGGACACTGGCGAAGCTTCCTGGCGTTGCTTGGGATTGCCAAGTACGAATATCTGTTTGCAGTTGCATAACTACTCCTTTTGAGCTAAGAGCCTGCACCAGTGCCTGGTTGAAACAACCCAGAGCGAAGGCGCAGATAAACTTTTATTCTGTAGTGTATGTTACCGAATTATCTAGGCGAATGTGTAGGGTTGTAGCAAAAATTTACAATCGAGAGGAAAAAACTGGTTCAAAGCTGAAAAGGTCGATCGGCGATTGTTGCGCTCGGCAACGATCGCCTACCATAGCAAGCAACATCTGATTTATTTAAAAAATTCCGACATGAACCAAACTGCAAAATCCCAGTGGAAAACTCTAGACCGCTTTGTAGAAATCAACTCTCGTTGGGTAAAACTCATCGCGGAACATCTCGAAACAACAGAAGGAAAAACAGTAGAATATTGGCGAGTAGAAAGAGCTGATTCAGTTGTAATCTTGACCATTCAAGCTGACAAATTGCTGTTTCCGCCACCGATGTATCGCCCCGGTGTGGCAGAAGCAACCCTGGATTTTCCCGGCGGTCGCGTAGAAGCGGAAGCCACGCCAGCAGCGGAAGTTCCAGCTATACTCAAAAAAGAACTAGGCGTGACAGAAAGCGCGATCGCCCGCATCGAACCGATTAACACCGTCGGCTGGGCAATAAACAGTTCCTTCTCCAATCAAAAACTCTACGGTTTTGTTGCAGAATTGCACCCTACAGCAACAGTAAACCCCGAACTGATCGGTGCTGAATATCCTGTCACCCCAGACGGAATTCGCGACTTGCTCAAAAAATTAACTTGCCTCCAATGTCGAGCCTTACTGCTAGAATGGCAAAATCAAGTCGATTTTAGATTTTAGAGTTTAGATTTTAGATTAGGAATTGTTTTCCGAGGGTCGCCGATTTTAAGTTGCTCAAAACCAAAATCACCAAAACTAATCATGCCTCTCAATAATGAAGTTGCTGTCGAATGCCTCGACGTTACATATCGCCTCAACCGCAGGCATTTAGTAGACAAACTCAATTTCAAAGTGCTGCAAGGAGAAGTTTTAGTATTGCTGGGACGAAGCGGGAGTGGTAAAACTACTACCATGAAATTGATTAACAATTTACTAACGCCAAGCAGCGGTGAAGTTCTTGTCATGGGAAAACCGACAACTCAGTGGAACCCAATTCAACTGCGCCGAAAAATTGGCTATGTGATTCAAGAAATTGGTTTGTTTCCCCATTTTACCGTCGAGCAAAACGTCGGTTTAGTGCCGAAATTGGAAGGTTGGGAGGGCGATCGTATTCAATCTCGCGTCCGCCAACTGTTAGAATTAGTCAACCTCGACCCCCAGCACTTCGCCAAACGCTATCCCCATCAGTTATCTGGCGGACAGCGGCAGCGGGTAGGCGTCGCTAGAGCACTGGCGGCTGACCCTCCGATATTGTTAATGGACGAACCGTTTGGTGCTTTAGACCCCATTACTCGTCTGGAATTGCAGCGAGAATTCGGTCAATTGCAGCAGCAACTCGGCAAAACTGTGATTTTTGTGACTCACGGCATTCAAGAAGCTTTTTTGTTAGCTTCTAGAATAGGTTTGATGCAAGATGGACGGTTGGTTGAAGTGGCATCGCCCGATAATTTTCTAAAATCTCACCATCCAGAAGCTCGCGCATTTCTTGAATGTTTGCAAGTAGCTAGATTTGAATGATATTAGCAAAAGTTTGATAATATAGTTTTAGTAACTAAGCTGATAATCAAACGATGCACAGTCTTTACGAGACAGACTTCTATGCTTGGACGCAAGAACAAGCCAAGTTACTTCGCAAGTGTCAGTGGAGTCAACTTGACTTGCCAAATTTAATTGAGGAGATTGAATCTTTGGGCAAACAGGAACGTCAAGAGCTTAGAAATCGTTTGAGCATTTTGCTGGGACATTTGCTGAAGTGGCAATATCAGCCCCAGCAGCGCAGTCCGAGGTGGCGGTCTACAATTCGAGTGCAGCGGCGGGACACTCAGAGACTGATACAAGATAACCCCAGTCTGAAACCTTACTTGCAAGAAGCTTTCCAAGAAGCTTATCAAAACGGTAGAGATTTGGCAGTAGGAGAAACAGATTTACCTCTCAAAACATTTCCTCAAAACTGCCTTTACACCTTAGAAGAAATTCTGGACTCTCGCTTCTATCCTGGTGAACAAAGTCCTGAAATGGAAAATGATTTATAAGATTGACAGCAATCAGGAATAACCAATTACCCGATGATAATTTTTATCAACCGCTATGGCGCTGAGATAATTCAGCGCGCCACCGAGCATTTATATTTAGTAACTGTTGCAATTTTTATCGCTATTAGTGTGGGGATTCCCCTCGGGATTTTAGTCACGAGAAAACCAAAATTGAAAAAGCCCATTTTGGGATTTGCTAATATTATGCAAACAATTCCCAGTTTAGCTTTGTTTGGCTTGCTAATCCCGGTGCCGGTAGTGGGTGGAATAGGCGATAACACGGCAATTATCGCCCTCACTCTGTATTCTTTACTGCCAATTATCCGCAATACTTATACTGGTATTGTCGGCGTCGATCCAGCGATTACGGAAGCAGGAAGAGGCATGGGGATGACTGATATGCAACTGTTATGGCAAGTGGAAATTCCCCTGGCACTGGGCGTGATTCTGGCGGGCGTGCGAGTTGCCGCAGTAATTGCGATCGGACTGGCAACCATTGCGGCTGCAATTGGTGCCGGCGGCTTGGGCGTATTTATTTTTCGGGGCGTGGCTACCGTCAACAATCAGTTACTTTGGGCTGGGGCAATTCCGGCGGCTTTAATGGCCTTAGCTGCGGATTTTGGGCTGGGTTTGGTAGAAGCGCGCCTCTCGAAAAGTACCTTAAAAACTATTAATGATGAGTAAAATCCTGAGTGCCATCTGTCAGCGTTGTCACTATCTGCTAACCGGAAGCAGTCGCAGGATTTGCTATCAGATTGCGGATTTCACTTGAGCGTTCAATGTACTCTCGATCGCTCAAAACAGCTTGG
Organism: Microcoleus sp. MON2_D5; assembly: GCF_036701905.1. Taxonomy (NCBI): domain Bacteria; kingdom Bacillati; phylum Cyanobacteriota; class Cyanophyceae; order Oscillatoriales; family Microcoleaceae; genus Microcoleus; species Microcoleus sp. MON2_D5. Next base: position 38,711 of record NZ_JAUBRM010000021.1, on the reverse strand, counting down.
CTTCCCTCCAGCGAAATAGCATCGGCCAAATCGATCCAAGAACGGCAACCGCCGTATTCAGGAGTGTAGGGGATTTCGCGGCTTTCTGCAAGGCGATAAGCCCGCAGCAATAAAATATAAATTGGCTGATTTTGTTTCCATTTCAGGCGATCGCTGACAAATTTTTCATTCCAAATATGGTAAGGAAATAGCGCATTAATTGCCGGTTCCCAAGCTACCAAAAAAACATCGGTAATCTCAGCCCAACTGCCAATTCTAATATTTTCCGGATGCCAACCAGATTCTACAGTTTTTACCTGACTCGCAAAATCCGGTTTTAATAAATCAGGCTGTTGGTGTTCAAAAGTTGGATACAGCAAAACCTGTTTCTCATTGACATTGAACTGTCCTGCTTGCTCGCGAATTCCCCCCTTCCGCAACAGCACAATCGTTTGACCTTGTTCCAAAGCATTAACTGCTACATTCCATTCTTTCAGCGCCCTAGTAGTTGATTTCATAGGAATTTAGTTGAGTTTTAACAATAATAACAAAAATCGGTATTTTCAAGCAAGTACAGCCATTTTTTCCTGTTAAAATAAGGTAGTCGTGACTATGTAGGACTACCTTATTTTGATAAAGACAATAATTGGTTGGACTACATAGTGGGCCAACTGCTGTTTTATTTATTACTCTAACCGATAAAATAATCGTCTCTTCTGTGTCCCAGCTATCCTCTACTATCACATCGGTATATGCAGCAATTTTGCCGTGAATTTTTTCAGGACTTTACTTAAACATTTAATAAAATTTTTATATTCTCGCATATTAACTACCAAACAACCATATTGAGATTTGTTAAAATTTAAATATTCTTCAAAAAGCTTTGATTATACTTATTTATAGTGCATTGAAAATTGTTTTTTAATTCGGTTCTGTCATAAATATCAGTAGACCTACTGAAATACCGCCTGCTTTTAAACTTGTTATTAGTGAAATTACGCACATGAGCATTACTATTTTGGGTTACAACCTAAGCGCAGCTATTTACGAAAGTGTCAATACTATTATTTATCGCGGCATCAAAGAGAGTGATAGAACCTCAGCAATTATCAAAACCTTCAAAGCTGAGCATCCGACAATCGAAGAAATTTCCCGATTAAGACACGAACATAAAATACTCCGACATTTAGACAGTCAAGGAATAGTCAAACCCATAGCCTTAGAAAACTATCATAACGGCTTAGCGCTGATACTAGAAAATTTTAGCGGTCAATCTTTGAAAGATTTTCTTAACAATCAACCCTTGGCTATAAACGCCTTTCTCAAAATCGGAATTCAGTTGGCAAAAACTCTGGGAGAAATTCATCACAGTAATGTAATCCATAAAGACATTAAACCCTCAAATATCCTAATTAACTCAGAGACAAAAGAAGTAAAAATTATTGATTTTAGCATTGCTTCTCTTTTAGAGCGAGAAAATCAAACGGTTACAAATCCAAACTTATTAGAAGGAACTCTTGCTTATATATCACCGGAACAAACCGGCAGAATGAACCGGTCAGTGGACTACCGTACCGACTTTTACTCCCTTGGTATTACATTTTATGAAATGCTGACGGGTAAGCTACCTTTTTCCGCAAAAGACCCCCTAGAACTCGTTCATTGCCATATAGCTAAAGCACCCATACCACCTAAAAAGCTGAATCCAGAAATCCCGGATGCAGTTTCTGAAATTGTAATGAAATTATTATCTAAAACTGCTGAAGATAGATATCAAAGTGCTTTCGGAATAAAAATTGACTTGGAAACCTGCCAGCAGATGCTTTCGGCTGGAGAGATTTTCCCCTTTATGATAGGTCAACTAGATTCCTACAGCCAATTTATGATTCCGCAAAAGCTCTATGGACGGGAAAGAGAAGTTGCTAGTTTGCTAGAAGCCTTCGCTCGCGTCAGTGGTGGGACAACGGAAATGATGCTAGTTTCCGGTTATTCAGGTATCGGCAAATCTTCCTTAGTTAACGAAGTTGATAAACCTATAGTCGGAGCACGAGGGTATTTTATTTCCGGTAAATTTGACCAGTTTAAGCGGAATATTCCTTATGCTGCTTTAATTCAAGCATTTCAAGGATTGATGCGGCAACTGCTCACTGAAAATTCTGCTCAAATAGCAATTTGGAAAGCTAAAATTCTCGAAGCACTTGGTGCCAATGGGTCAATTATTATTGAGGTTATTCCCGAAGTAGAAAAGATTATTGATCCACAGCCTGCGGTTCCGACTTTGGGACACACTGAATCTCAAAACCGATTTAATCGAGTTTTTCAAAAATTTATACAGGTGTTTAGTAAACCCGAACACCCCCTAGTGATATTTTTGGATGACTTGCAGTGGGCAGATTCGGCTTCCCTCAAGCTTATCCAGCTAATTATGACCGATCCAGATAGTAAATATCTGCTATTAATTGGGGCTTATCGAGATAATGAAGTCAGTGCCACTCATCCCTTAATTTATACCTTAGAGCAAATTCAAAATACTAGGGCAAGAGTAAATAATATTATCCTCCAATCTTTAGAACTCTCTCATGTTAACCAATTAGTGAGCGAAACTCTTCGCAGTCACATTTCCGAAGTTTTACCCCTGGCTGAGTTAGTTTTTAAGAAAACCCAGGGAAATCCCTTCTTCTTAACTCAACTGCTCAAATCCCTTTATCAAGACAAACTTCTATCCTTTGATTTCGATCGAGTTTGTTGGCAATGGGATATCCAACTGCTTCAAGGCATTGATATCAGCGATAATGTCGTCGAATTGATGGTCAGCCAAATTCAAAAGCTATCGTCCCCGACGCAGAATGTCTTAAAATTAGCTGCCTGTATAGGAGAGAAATTTAGTTTAGACGTTTTGGCAATTGCTAATAAAAAATCTCAGTCAGAGACGGCAAGGGATTTATGGGAAGCGCTACAAGCGGGTTTCGTTCTGCCACTAAATAATTCCTACAAAATCCCCCTGCTATTTGAATCGGAAATATCTACAGAAAACTCAACGGAGCAGTTTAATGTCACCTACAAGTTTTTGCATGACCGAGTGCAACAGGCGTCTTATTCTCTGATACCCGAGGCTCAGAAAAAAGAAACTCACCGAAAAATTGGTCAACTACTGCTGAATTCCACAACCCCTGAAGAACGAAAAGAAAATATCTTTGCACTGGTTAACCAACTAAATTATGGAACGGATTTAATCACTTTAGAGTTGGAAAGATATGAGTTGGCAGAACTGAATCTGATCGCCGGACAGAAAGCCAAAGCTGCCACAGCTTATGAGTCGGCTGTCAAATATTTGAATGTGGGTTTAGGATTACTCGCGGAGAATAGCTGGGAGAGTCAATATGAGCTGACGTTTAACCTGCATCTGGAAGCAGCAGAAACTGAATATATAAACACTAATTATGAGCGATCGCAACAGCTTTGTGAGACGAGCCTGACACAAGCGAAAACCCTTCTGGAAAAAGCCAAGGTCTACGAGCTGAAAATTCAATTAGAGATGTCTCAAAATAGGATGCAATCAGCTATAGATAATGGGATCACCGTTCTAGAAAGGTTTGGAGTTCGCCTAGAGCAAGAACCCCCTCAAGAACTAATCTTTGATGATTTAGCTAACTTGCCGCCAATGACAGCTCCCGATAAGCTCGCAGCTATGCGGATATTAAATATCATGACAACGCCGGCTTTTGTTGTAAATCCAGCGATTTTTCCGCGGATTCTTTATACAAAAATAAGCTTGTCTATTAAGTATGGAAATTCGCCTCAAGTCGCTGTTGCTTATGTGTGGTATGGAGTGTTACTCTGTGGAGGATTAGGAGACATAGATTCTGGATATCAATTTGGTAAACTAGCTATTTTGCTCCTAGAAAAATTTAACTCAATCACCCTGAAATCGAAAATATTTTGTGTATTTAATTGTCTGATTAGATTTTGGAAAGAGCCGCTTAATACTACCCTAGAACCTTTGATTGATGCCATTCAAAGTGGTGTGGAAACTGGAGATCTAGAATATGCTTGTCACAGTACAGTCAATTATTGCAATCAGTTATTTTTCAGCGGTGGGGAACTACAGAAAGTTGAGCAGGAACAGGCAAAGTATGTTGCCCTAACCATTAAACTCAAACAAGAATACGATACTTTATTTATTAAAATTTACCAGCAAATAGTTGACAATCTCCTCGACAAAAACTCAGATAAATACTTTTTGCTAGGTGAAAGTTTTAATGAAGAAGAACTACTGCCAGGAATCGAGGCGTCTAACACTGGGACTTTGCTCTATGCTTATTATGTCGGCAAAATGATTCTCTCTTATCTATTTAAAGAACCCGATAAAACAGTGTCGAGTGCCCATTTAGCATTAAAATATGCCGACACCGGTGCAGGATTAATGCACATGAGTATCTACAACTTATACTATTCTCTTGCCCTCATAGCACTGTATCCCGAAGCAGAACTAAGCCAGAAAGAACAATACCTAAGTGAATTAACAGCAAATCAAGAAAAATTACAGACCTGGGCATTTTATGCACCGTGCAATTTCCAGCATAAGTATGACTTAGTAGAAGCAGAAAAAGCGCGGATGTTAGGACAACCTTTAGAAGCCAGCGATTATTACGATCGTGCCATAGCAGGAGCCAAAAAACATGGATATATCCAAGAAGAAGCATTAGCTAACGAACTTGCCGCAGAGTTTTATTTTTACCGCGATAAAGATAAAATTGCTCGGATTTATTTAACAGATGCTTACTACGGATATAGTCGCTGGGGAGCGAAAGCTATAGTCAAAGATTTAGAAGCCCGATATCCTCAAATATTTTTGCGGATAGCCAAGCCAGAAACTCAACGTAGCCAGGTCACAATGAACACTACCTCGACAAGTGGAGGGAGTGCAGGATCTCTAGATTTAGCGACTGTCATCAAAGCCTCTCAAGCTCTCTCTGGCGAAATTGTGTTGACTAATTTATTAGCAAAATTGATGAAAATTGCGATCGAGAATGCGGGCGCTCAAAGTGGCATTTTCATTTTAGAAAAAGCGGGACGTTTACTAATAGAGGCCTATGGAACCGTAGATAGCGATGTAGAAGTGCTGCAAACAATACCCGTAGAAAATAGTCAGCAACTACCCATATCTTTGATTAACTATGTTGCCCGAACTCAGGAAAATGTTGTATTAAGCGATGCGACTTGTGAGGGAACATTTACGGCGGATACTTATATCGTCAACCAAAAACCAAAGTCAGTATTATGTACTCCCATCATCCATCAAGGAAAACTTACAGGCATTCTTTACTTAGAAAATAATCTCACAACTGGTGCTTTTACTCCCGACCGTTTAGAAGTTTTACAAGTTTTATCTTCTCAAGCAGCTATTTCGATTGAAAATGCCCGTCTTTATAACGATTTGGAAGCAGCAAACGCTACTTTAGAAGCGAAGGTGGCAGAAAGAACGCAACAGTTACAAGAAAAAAATATCCATTTACAAAAAGCAGAAGAATTAGCGAAAGCAGCCAACTCTGCCAAGAGTGAGTTTCTTGCTAATATGAGCCACGAACTCCGAACGCCACTTAATGGCATTTTGGGTTACACGCAAATCCTCAAACGACAAAAAAACTTGGCTGAGCAGCAAAAAGATAGTCTGAACGTGATTAGTCAGTGCGGCGATCACCTCTTAACCCTGATTAACGATATTTTAGACCTCTCTAAAATCGAAGCCAGAAAAATGGAAATCCACCTGAGTAATTTCCATTTATCAGAATTTTTGGAAGGCCTGGCTGAAATTTGCAATATTCGGGCAGAACAAAAGGGAATCTCCCTGATTTACGAGGCAATTACCCCACTACCTATTGCCGTCCAGGGTGATGAAAAAAGGTTGCGGCAAGTTTTAATCAACTTACTGGGCAATGCGATTAAGTTTACCGAAAAAGGTGGGGTAGCATTCAAAGTAGGATATCAGGATGGCAAAATCCGGTTTCAAGTGGAAGATACCGGAGTTGGTATGGCACCAGAGCAATTGCAAGATATATTTTTGCCTTTTCACCAAGTAGGGGATGCCAACCGGAAAGTTGAAGGAACCGGGTTGGGACTGGCAATTAGCCGCCAATTAGTCCAGATGATGGGCGGTGAAATAAAGGTGAAGAGTACATTAGGACAAGGGAGCATTTTCTTCTTCGATTTAGATTTGCCAGAGGTATCGGAATGGGCGACTAATGCAGCCAAAGCCAATGCCCACACAATCGTTGGTTTCAAAGGCCGAAAGCGAAGAATTCTCATAGCTGACGACAAGTGGCAGAATCGCTCGATCATGGCAGGAATGCTTCAGCCGTTAGGATTTGAAATTCTGGAAGCAACGGAGGGTCAGGACTGTTTAAACAAGGTAGCAGAGTTTAAACCAGACTGTATTTTAATGGACTTGATGATGCCAGTAATGAGTGGCTTAGAAGCAACGCGCCGGCTTCGCAAATCACTAGGTCAGACTAAGTTAGTGGTGATTGCTACTTCTGCCAGCGTTTTTGATTTCGATCGACAACAAAGTGCCGAGGTAGGTTGCAATGATTTTATTCCGAAACCCATACGAATCGAGGAGCTTTTAGAAAAATTACGTACTCACTTAGAGTTAGAATGGATTTATGAAGAAAATCAGGAAGAGATTAGGAAAGCCGAAGGAGAAAAAAAATCTCTAAGTTCTGAAATTGTAGCTCCCCCCGATGAGGAAATCGCCGTTCTATTCGATCTAGCAATGATGGGCGATCTCCGAGGGATTGCGGAGCGAGCTGCAAAACTCGAACAACTCAATGAGCAATGGGTTCCCTTTGCTACCCATCTGCGCCAGCTAGCGAAAGGATTTGAAGAACAACAAATCCTACAGTTTATTAAACAATATAGGACGACAACCAATGAGTAGTGAACTTGCCGAACCAAGCACCATTTTAATCGTAGATGACACTCCGACTAATTTAGGTGTCCTGTTCGATTTTTTGGCTGATTATGGCTTCAAAGTATTGGTAGCTAGGGATGGCCAAAGTGCTCTCCAGAAGGTCGCATATGCTGCGCCAGATCTGATTCTGTTGGATGTGCTTATGCCGGGAATAGATGGGTTTGAAACTTGTCGCCGTTTGAAAGCGAATGATTTAACGAGAGACATTCCGGTGATTTTTATGACGGCTCTTGCTGATACGGTGGATAAGGTTAAAGGTTTGAGTCTGGGTGCGGTGGATTATATCACTAAGCCTCTTCAGCATGAAGAAGTTTTAGCTCGCGTTAATGTCCACATGAAGCTCCGCAATTTGTCGAAGAAACTCCTAGAGCAAAATGTGTGCTTGCAAGCAGAAATCGAACAGCGTGTCAAAGCGGAATCCTCGCTGTTGAAGCTGGCATCGGAGTTGGAAAGGCGAGTTGACGAAAGGACGGCTGAACTTTTTCTATCCAATCAATTGCTCAAACAGGAGATTCAAGAGCGTCTGCAAGCAGAGGCGGGATTGCAAGAATCGGAAGCTCAATTGCGAACCCAAGCTCAATGTTTAGAAAAAGCTTTTCGTGAATTGCAATTGACCCAAACTAAACTTGTCCAGAGCGAAAAAATGTCTTCTCTCGGTCAGCTTGTTGCAGGTGTAGCCCATGAAATCAATAATCCCGTTAATTTTATTTTTGGGAATATTTCTTATGCCCATGATTATACCCAAAATCTGATCGATCTAGTCAATCTTTATCACCAAGAATTCCCTGCGACTGGGCAAATAATTGAAGATAAAATAGACGAAATAGAACTAGATTTTTTGGTTGAAGACTTACCTAAATTGCTGACTTCAATGAAGGTAGGTGTAGACCGAATTCGGGAAATTGTTCAGTCGCTGCGAATCTTCTCGCGATTGGATGAATCTGAAATGAAACCGGTGGATATTCACCTGGGTATTGATAGCACTCTGTTAATTTTGCATAACCGCGTTAAAGGAAGGGGCGATCGACCTGCAATTGAGGTGGTTAAAGAATTCGGCAATCTGCCTCTGGTAGAGTGTTATGCGGGTCAGCTTAACCAGGTGTTTATGAATCTTGTTGCTAATGCTATTGATGCCATAGATGATTATAATACGACGCGACCGTTAAGTGAAATGAAAGCTAATCCTTCTAAGATTTTCATTCGCACGGAGGTCACGGAATCTAATCGGGTGTTAATTCATATTAAGGATAACGGGCCTGGGATGACCGAAGAAATTAGCCAACACCTATTTGAGCCATTTTTTACTACTAAGCCTATCGGGAAGGGTACTGGTATTGGGCTGTCAATTTCCCATCAGATTGTAGTGGATAAACACGGGGGCCAGCTCAATTGTATTTCAGCTCCTAATCAGGGGGCAGTCTTTATTATTGATATTCCAATTCACCAGAAAAATTTTGCTAATAATTTAATTACGATGTCTGAAACAGCTTTGGGTATTTCTTAGTTGATTTTAACTGAAGGGGAATTCAATAAATTTTAAGGGTTGCACAACTATATCAAAATCCATCAGGCAGGGGGATATTCCAATACTTTAGGTAATGAAGTAAGAGACGGATAGAACCCTTCGGTAGCATCTCACTTTTGCAGCCAAGCTAGAAATTGGAGTTTTGAGGCAGGAGGCAGAAGGAAGGAGAAGAAGTATTTTTACAAATATGAGATGCTCCATTGCTATTGCTGATTGGGGCGGATTCACATTTAGGACAGTTCATACTTCCATTATGCAACGCCCGAAAATACACGGGACGGGCGGGACGCCCATCCCACAAAAAAAATCAAAATCATCCCGCTATTATGCAACGCCTAAATTATTGCTCTCGAAGCTAGTTTGCGACTAGCCTAGAAGGGATTAACGGACTGCTATCAAACTATTTAATTTGGCAACTAAAACGTCGAGATGTTCCGATGTTTATCGTCTAGTGGGTGGAGCCTCCTGTGCGACTACACCGCACAGGAGAGCTTATGACCAGGGGTTTAGTGCTGACCAACTTTATTGCTAAATTCTCACTGCAAAAGATGCTGCTAATTCCCGTTCTGGTTCCATACCAACTGTAGGCGGCATGGAACGATTGGCTACTTGCTCAATTAGTTGTAAATGTTGCGGTAGCATTTTAGCTAAACTGTAGCGTTCTAGGGCAGTTTGACGGGCTTTGATGCGAATTTCTGCCATGCGGGTAGGATGGTCTAAAACTTCATCAATGCGATCGGCTACTTGTTTCGGTGAGAAGTAATCGACTAGCAAACCGTTTTCTCCATCGCGGATAACTTCTCTGACTGGCCCTGTGTCGGAACCGATTACTAAACATCCTGTCGATAGAGATTCAATCATCGACCAAGACAGCACAAAAGGTCTGGTCAAATAAACGTGTACGTCGGATGCTTGAATTACTTTTAAATACAGTCCGTAAGGTAGCGGCCCGACAAAGTGAACTCGCGACAAATCTAGCGGTACTTTTTTGAGCATATAGTCTTTGTAAGACTCGCCGTTGGGTAAAGAACGCCCGTAACAAACTCTTTCGGAACCAACGATTACGACGTGACAGTTGGGGCGGCGTTCTTGTACATAGGCGATCGACTCAATGAATTCGGGAAAACCCCGGTAAGGTTCCATTCCCCGCGATACGTAGGTGACAATTTCATCCACCCCAGACAAGTCTAAGTTAGGCAAAACCAGTTTAGCACCGGGGTCTGGTTTGAAGTAATCGGTATCTACGCCGTCGTGGAGTGTGGATAATTTTTGTTGTAATTCTGGCGGAAATTGCGATCGCTGCCAATAAGTGGGCGAGACACCCCAATCGCAAGAATATAAATCGATCAGAATCGGCGCATTTTTGATTCTAATTCTGGCCATATCGTCAACTGTTAAAGGTTCCGCTGGGTCGAAATCTGCGTCGGAACCAATAGCATGATAAAACCACTCGAAATAACACAAAAGCGGCGTATTTGGAAAAGCTTCTTTGACAAATAATGTTGGCCCCCAACCGGAATGTCCGCAGATAATATCGGGTACGAAACCGTCTGCTTTGAGTTGTTCTGCCATTCTAAATACGGCTTGTCCGTAGATGACGGCACTTTCTAAAGGGCGGACGTATTGGTGAGTCTGCGCGTGGGGTTCCCGGCTGGGGGTAAATGCTGCTTTGCGAACGCCGGGAATGTTCCACTCTGGGCGCTCGTTTTTAGTGCCGAAAACAATTTGATTTTTGGGATCTGCGCCTAACGCCGTGATAATGTGGCGGTATTGGGCGGGGAAGTTGGGATGGAGAAATAATGCTTTCATTGTCTGTTGTCTGTTGTCTGTTGACTGTTGACTGTTGACTGTTTTCTGTTCTTAGTTGGAATAAAATATTTAGATTCGGCTAAAAAGCTTTGGTTTTATTCATTGGGGGTTGGTGCTTTGCATATCCAGACGCAATCTCGCGGTACTGAAGATGTATTTTTCAGGATGATTTCATAGTTTAAATGAGTGAGAAATTTTTCCATAATTGTATCAGTCATAACTGAAAATGCAGTGCCGTCTCTGCGTCCCAGCAGGTTTTTGTCCCACTCGCTGGCGAATTTTTGCCACCCTAATTCGCTGAGAATATTGCCGTGGTGAAAGACGCAAATTCGATCGCCCCGCAGTAGTTTGGGAATTTGAGTTAGGTAGTTGAATATGTCTACCGGCTCTATGTGTACCATTGTATCGTAACAAAAGCAGGCATCGGCTGAGGACGGGGCGATGCTGTCTAATGTTAAACCGTCGAGTTTGACGTAAGAAACGCGATCGCTCCCCAAGCGCGATCGGGCGGCTTGCAGCATTTGACTGGAAATGTCGGCACAAATTAGTCGATCGCAATATTTCAGCAGCAGCGAACCGGTTTTTCCCCCGCCGATACCAATTTCTAAAACCGTATGTTCTTTTTTGATGTACGGTGCAATAAATTGCTGTTCTATCAAGGATTCATATTCTGATAGCGAGTTAGCCGCACCGGCACCTTTCCCTATCCATTCATCGCCCAAATAAGCGAGTTCAGGATTATTGTCTTTCCATTCTTGGGCGTAGCTATCCCAAGCTTCTTCGTAGTCTATTTTAGGCGGTATTATTTCCATTGTTTTTGGTTTTTTTTGTCTCAGAATACACAAACAAAAATCGCTTGATAGTCCTCCGGGTACAGCCATTAAGATTTGTTCAATCTCAAGCAATAACTTGACGATCGTTTCACTCTTGGGTTCTCCGTCTGAAAGTTGATAGTGATCTAACAAAGGGTAAAGTTCGTGAAGTAACCCCCCACCGGCTAGATTCAAGACTTCCACATCAAAGTAGAATTCTAAAAACGGAAGTATCAGCTTTGACCGGACTGCTTCTGAAGGGTCTTTCGCGAATACTCTCTCAATACTTGGACTTGCAAATATTTCAGTTGTTCCAGACCTTAGCGTGTAGTGAAAACATTTGTAAATGCGATTAATCAAATCCACTTGATTTTGATTGTATATATTGTAGCAATCTCCTATGTATTCATTGATAATAAAATATCCATCTGGTTTTAAACATTTCCGAACACTTGATAAACATCGTTCTAGTTCTCTGACGTGATGCAGCGAACCCGAGCAAAAAACTAGATCGTATTTTTTATTTTCATCAATCGTAAAGAAATTAAAGTCATCTTGATAAAAATTAACCTCTACTCCCGCTGCTGCTGCATCTTTTCTAGCAATTTCTAAAGATTTTTCTGAAAAGTCAAAGGCATCAATTTGAGTAGCTAATCCTAATTTTGCCATCACAATCTCGTGATTTCCGACGCCGCAACCAATAGACAAAAGACGCTCGAACCGTCGCTTGTTGAAGAATTTATTTACTAACCAGTTTAGCCAATAACCATTACCCTTACCACCTGACAGCCGATGGTTTATCGCTGCTTCAATAATGGGATTAGACAACCAGTAACCTTGCTTCCCAATTGCGGCTGTTGGGTTAGTCTCCCAATAATTTTTAGCGGTAAATTGATCGGAGATGTTATCTTCCATACGATCATAATTTGAATCCATACTTTTTCACCCTTGAATCTGGAACGGTTACTTTTTAATAAAATAAGCTTCTAGAAAAATTTTACCGTAAGTTTGAGTCATTTCTGCCAAAATCTTCAATGAATCTAACACATCTTTAGCATTTTATGCTAACCGCTGACGCAAAGATTTCTCCTCTGTTTTTGGTTTTTTCTCAGAATACACAAACAAAAATCGCTTGATAGTCCTCCGGGTACAGCCATTAAGATTTGTTCAATCTCCAGCAATAACTTGACGATCGTTTCACTCTTGGGTTCTCCGTCTGAAAGTTGATCGTGATCTAACAAAGGGTAAAGTTCGTGAAGCAACCCCCCGCCGGCTAGATTCAAGACTTCCACATCAAAGTAGAATTCTAAAAACGGAAGTATCAGCTTTGACCGGACTGCTTCTGAAGGGTCTCTCGTAAATACTTTCTCAATACTTGGACTCGAAAATTTTTCAGTTGTTCCAGACCTTAGCGTGTAGTGAAAACATTTGTAAATGCGATTAATCAAATCCACTTGAGCTTGATTATATATATTGTAGCAATCTCCTATGTATTCAGTGACAATAAAATATCCATCTGGTTTTAAACATTTCCAAAGAATTGATAAACATCGTTCTAGTTTTATGACGTGATGCAGCGAACCTGAGCAAAAAACTCTATCGTATTTTTTATTATCATCAATACTAAATGAATTAAAAATGTCTTGATAAAAATTAATTTCTACTGCTGCTGCGGCAGCATCTTTTCTAGCAATTTCTAAAGATTTTTCTGAAAAGTCAAAGGCATCAATTTGATTGACAAATCCTAATTTATCCCTCAAGATTTCGTGATTTCCCACACCACAACCCATAGACAACAGGTTATCAAACCGTCGCTTTTTGAAAAAATTATTGATTAACCAGGTTAGCCAGTAACCTTGAGTCTTACCACCTGACAGCCGATGGTTTATAGCTTTTTCAATAATCGGATTAGACAACCAGTAACCCTGCTTCCCAATGGCGGCTGTTGGGTTAGTCTCCCAGTAAATTTTAGCTGTTAATTCATTTGAGGTGTTCTCTTCCCTGATGCTCGAAATTTTACGCCATACTTTCTTACCATTGAATCTTGAACGATTAGTTTTTAGGAGTAAAATAAGCTTCTCTAAAAAATTGACCATAAGCTTCAGTCATTTCTGCAAAAGTATTCAACGACTCTAACACATATTTAGCATTTTCTGCTAATCGCTGACGCAAATATTTATCCTCCAATAAACTATTCAATGAGGCTGCTAATTCCTCCGGACGATCGGGCGTATAAAACAAACCATTAATTCCCGGCCGCACTTGTTCTCTAATTCCAAAAACAGGCGTTGTAATAATTGGCAAATCGCAAGCCATCGCCTCCAAAATCACTCTCGGAAAACTTTCAACGCGAGAAGTGCAAACAAAAATATCAGCCGCTTTGTAATATTTGGCCGTCTCTCCAGTTTCTGGGACTACTGTCACCCTTTGCCGCAACTCTTCTGGCAATTCCCCCACCAAATCGGCTAATTTATTGCTGTAAATACTCGGGCGATCGCCCACAATAAAACACCTAATTTTTTTGTGCCATTTGTTTGGCAAAAGTGAAAGTGCCTTAACTAAATCCTGTTGGCCTTTGCGTTCGCATACCGTTCCCAGCAGCAAAATAACCACATCTTCCGCTGCAACACCTAAAGTTTTTCTAGCCAATTCAGAATTCTGCGAATTTTCGAGTTTGCTCAAATCTAAACCGTTGTGAATCACGGTAAAATTGTGGTGGCTGTTGAGAGGCAAATACCTGTCCCGCGTTGCATCCGCCACAAAAATTACCTTGTAAGGAAAGCGAAAACACTCTAAAGCTCTGGCCGCAATCTCAGAACCAAACCTGTTAAAATAAGTTTGCCAAGGTTCGCTTTCGTGGACGTTCCACACCACAGGAATTCCGATTTGGCGCGCCGCATCAACTACAAAAAAGTTTTCTAAAGTATTGGCATAAATTGTATCTACTTTTAAACTTGCAATTTCTGTGCTAAAACTGCGGATGGCTTCATCATAAGCATCGCGCTGGTAGATGTGTTCGAGAGGATTGTCGCGCACAATTACTTCAATTCCCTGCTGTTGGTAAGCTTGACGCAGAGGCCCCTCGGTTGTGCAAAGTACGATCGGCTTAATCACACCCTCAGCCGCCAATTTCACCGCGATTTCGTACTGATGCAGCGGCGCACCAGTGAAATCCAGCGAATTGCTGCACATCAAAACTTTGATAGGGTGGATAGAACTGTTTGCTACTGGTAACAAACCACACTCAGCAAATTCTAATTCTTCCTTATTCCTGACATCCGTTACATCCGTTACATCCGTTACAGAATCCGTGGCCGAACTTCCTTCTTCCTTCATAAAAACCCGTCGGGGTTGAATATGAAAATACTCATCTTCTAAAGACAAGTGAGGACTGTAAAAACTGTCCTTTTTCCCCGCATACTTGCGTCTAAAAGCCGCCACTTCTTGAGGATTGTCGGTAAAACCCCTAGAAGTTCCCTCTTTGTGCAACAACTCCGCATCGGGACAATATACGCACCGATAACCCCGTTCTAACAGTCGGTATCCGTAATCTGCATCATTGTAAGCAACAGCAAAATTCTCTTCATCAAAACCGCCCAATTCTAAGAACAATTGACGCGGAGTAATCGTGCAAGCTGCTGTTACCGCAGAGTAATTTCGCGTTACCATCGCTTGAGACAGATAGCCTCGATTTTCGCTGTTCATCAGCTTAAAAGCGTGACCAGCCAAGCCGTGATGCAGCCCGTGAATTACGCCCGCGTGCTGAATTCTGCCGTCGGGATATAACAGCCTCGCGCCGACAGCACCCACGCCAGGGATTTGAGCGTATCCCACCATTTGACTCAGCCAGCGCGGGTTAATTACTTCAGTATCGTTGTTCAAAAACAACACATATTCGCTATCAACTTGTTCGGCAGCGCGGTTGTTAATTGCTGCAAAACTAAACTTACCACCAGGATTTTTTATATGCAAAACTCGGCAATTTAATTGCTTTAAATATTCCAGAGTTTTAGGGTCGTCGCTTTCGTTGTCGATGACAGAAACTTGATAATTTTTATAGGTTGTAGTTTCTAGAGAATCCAGACAGGCTTTCAGCAATTTAAACTGATTTTTAGTAGGAATAATTAGCGTTACTGATGGGCCATTATCCGGGAAATCCTGGGAAAATATGCCCAAATTTTCTTTAATAGCCCATGCGTGCTGAGCGACATTGCCGTTAATTTGGCGACGGTTTAGTGCATCTTGAATGGCTTTTTGACCTGCGGCAAAACTGGCAGGTTTCGCGGCCCCAGATATGGCTGTAGAACCGGGTGCGGTTCGCCAGTGATACAGCACTAACGGCAGGTGCGCGACGTGGCGAGAAATTTCGGTTGCTCTCAATGCAAAATCGTAATCTTGCGAGCCTTCAAGACCTATCCGCAAACCGCCTATTTGTTCAAAAATGTGTCTTCTCACGGCGCACAAATGACCGAGATACATATAGGAAAGCAGCAGTTCCGGCGACCATTCCGGTTTAAATTGCGGGGCGAAGCGGCGACCTTTAGTGTCGATTTTGTCGTCGTCGGAATAGAGAAAATCTGTGGCTGGATGTGAGGCAAAATATAAGGCGACTTCGCCTAATGCGTCGGGAGTGAGTTCGTCGTCGTTGTCTAAAAACAGGATGATGTCGCCTGTTGCGAGGGCGGCGGCGCTGTTGGTTGCTGCGCTGATGTTGCCGTTTTCTGTACGAAATGTGATGCGGATACGATCGTCCTTTTGAACCCAGTTTTTCAAAGTATCAGCAACAGTAAATTCGGTGCTGCAATCATCGGCAATGCAGAGTTCCCAGTTGGGATAAACTTGATTGATTACGCTGTCGATCGCACTTTCGAGAAAATCTATCTGCGGGTTGTAAACTGGCATTACTACCGAAATTTTTGGCAGGGGTTCCCGGCAGGATTTTAACCGAGAAATTAAGTAATCGC
Source organism: Microcoleus sp. MON2_D5 (assembly GCF_036701905.1). NCBI lineage: Bacteria > Bacillati > Cyanobacteriota > Cyanophyceae > Oscillatoriales > Microcoleaceae > Microcoleus > Microcoleus sp. MON2_D5. The sequence goes on along the minus strand of NZ_JAUBRM010000021.1, from coordinate 22,652 downwards.
GCGCGCGATCGTTCCACTGATTCACACCCAGCCATGCGTCATATCTATCAATGGGTTGAGGCACCACAAAACCCGCAGGCGGCAGCAAATCTCCCGGCGCAGTAAACTGTTTTTGCTGTCGGTAAATCTTCCCCAACTGGCGGAGCACTTTCACAATTTCCCAAGGCATCGGCACAATCCTGCCCAGACGCTGTTTTCTTTCCCTCGCCCGCTGCTGGATTGCGGCTGTAAACCTTGATAACTCCTCAAATTTATCAGCACTTCGCTGCCAAATATGGTAGCGCCGCACAGTCAATATTTTCGGCGCTTGAAAAGACAAAATTTCCCCGGTTTCTAACTCAGCTTGCAGAGAAACGTGCCATTCGCCCGGAGGCAAATCGACAAGGGCCTCAAAACCGCTTTCCGAACTGTTAACCCAGTCGGGAAACACTTCGCCGACATCTTTTCGCCGCAAACCGTAGGCGCATTCTACAGAAGTATCGCCACACAACAAGCTTAATTTAGCAATTTTGCGATCGTGGTGGCAGCACCAACCTGCAAACAAAATTTGACCCTGACGCTGTTCCCACACCACCGGTACATCTAACGATGCTTGAATCGTTGAAACTAACAACGGATAAGCTGCCAACAAATGCCATTTACCTCGCTCATCTTGCGCTTCCAGTAGCACTTCGTGCCGTCCGGCAGGGGCTTCCAATTGAATTGTAAAACCTGATTTCTTCGCAGCCGGAATATTAGAGTGTGCTAGCGCTATATCACTTCTGTCTAGGCCGTAAACGCCTGCGAAACTCTGGTCTTTAATTCTAGCCCGGACTGCTGTAGTCTCTCTTTTTTTGTGAAAAACCCAGCCCACAATTAGCAGGTGGGAATCGCAAACTTGCCAAGTAGTGGGTTGATCTAACGAAAAAATAAATTTAGGGAACAAGTCGCGGATTTTGCGCTGAACTTCCCACAACTTTTCTCTCACTTGCCACCATATTGAAGACTTAATTATAGCAAGTTCTGCACGAAATTTTTCATTTTCCTGGCGGGCTTGTTCTAAATTTTCCTGAGTATCCTTTAATTTTTCCTGAGTTTGACTTTGTGCTGTTTCTAACTGAAGTAACTCAGCTAACTTTTGCTGCAATATAAATTCAGTCTCTTCAAATTGTACCTGAGTTTGCCCTAATTCTGCTTCTAATTCTAATACTTTCGCTAAAGCTGTTTGAAATTGCGATTCTTTGCCTGCAAGCTGTACCTGAGTTTGTCCTAATTCTGTTTCTAATCCGAGGAGTTTCGCTAAAGCTTCTTGAAATTGCGATTCTTTGCCTGCAAGCTGTACCTGAGTTTGCCCTAATTCTGCTTCTAATTTTAAGACTTTTGTTAAAGCTTCTTGAAATTGCGATTCTTTGCCTGCAAGCTGTACCTGAGTTTGTCCTAATTCTGTTTCTAATCCGAGGAGTTTTGCTAAAGCTTCTTGAAAATTTGATTCTTTGCCTGCAAGCTGTACTTGAGTTGCTCCTAATTCTGTCTCTAATCCCAACACTTTCGCCTGGGCCTGGTGAAATTCTTCTTGCCACTGTTTGAGTTCAGAAGACCTAGTTTTTTGCTGTTTTTCTAGCAAGCGGATTTTTAGCCAATCTTCAAATGGCCAGCCTGGAGAGGCTGGGAAATGAATAACTTGATCGATCGCACCTTTCGATTCGCTGCTGAGATTGCCAGCTTGGGTTTCCAAAAGTTCATATAGTTCTAATGCTTCGGGAAAATATTTTTCTATTAAACTCGGTCTGTGACTTTTGACAATATCGTTGACTAATAAAGATTCTTCAAAATTGTCGCCCGGTATGGCACCTAAGTTAACATTAAATTTTTCGTTGACTCGATCGAGGAAAAGTTCAGGAGTGTTGCCGATGGGGTAAACGTTGGCTAGGAGACAGCGCTCGGGGAAACGTTCGTAAAGTTCTAAAACTTTTTGATTGTAGTGAATCCACATTTTTACTGCCATTTCGGGATTTTGCAGCAAGCTGACATCGGTTCCCCGGCGGTAAAGGGAATCAACTACTTCCCAGGGCGATCGATAAACACAGATAAAATTAGCTTCGGGGAGCAAAGTCAGCCAAAAATCCCAAAAAAGGGCTGTTCGCGGGTCTTTCCAACCCCAATGTTTGTGAGTTTGTTGATTTTGATCGATCGCGCGTTTGGCGATTTCCACGTATTCCGCTGCTACCGGAATCGTTTTTTCAAACGTACAGCCGAGTTCATCAATACCGTGCGATCGCAAAACACTTTTGTGAAACTCCACAAAATCAACATTCTCGAAATGACCTTTCACATTTCCGTCGGCCGGGCCCACTAACTTTTTGCCAATATCAACCCCGACTTTCTGAAACAAAGAAGCTGTTAAAGACGTACCGGAACGGTGCATTCCGGTAACAATAAAAACCGACGGTTTGCTGTCATTTGTACTCACAATTTCTCTCCCTCGCCCTAATTCCCACACCAAATTTACTCGCTACTCTCCCGCTAAGCCCAGGGAGCGCCTGACTTGAAACCACGCGCTTCTGATCTTCCAGAACTTGCTGCTTTCCATTGCCAAAACCCGACTGTTCGCTTGCTCTAGTTTTTGCTTAAAATTAATTAGCTCATTTTCTGTTTTATCCAACTGCATTTGCACCGATAATAAGTGATTTTGAGTTTGCTCCAACTGCGTTTGAGCTAAAACTAATTCAGTTTGAGTTTCTTCCAACTTCGTTTGAGTAATCATTAACTCACTTTGGCTTTGCTCCCCTTCTATCTTAGCCGAAGCTAACTGAGTTTCGAGTAATTTGAGTTTTGTCTGAGTAGACCCCAACAAAGACTGCGATTGCCTTTGCTTAACCAGCGATTTAACCGTGCAAGTTTCCAGTATCCATTGCCAACCGTAGTTATTGATTGCTTTGACTATTAACACATCCTCCAGCGCCACGGTGTTTTTTGGTAAATAACACCTCCAACCCGACTGCAAAGCCCCATCAGTTTCAAAATATCCAGCCACATCCGGGCGATCGTAAAAAGGCTCGCACCTCTGTACAACCTCGCCGTTTACCAGCACTTGCAGCTCCTCAACTCGACCGTCTAAATTCACATCAGCCACCCATCCTTCCAGATACAAATTCTCCTTATTCGTAAAAGCAGCAACATCAATATATCCTTCCGGATGATGATGGAATTTCAACTCCGAAAAATCTCTAACTAACTCATTTGTTACAACATACAAATCCTGAAACCTGCATATGCCTTTTTTGAGGCGGTGAACAAAAGCTTTGCCTCCGCTAACTTTCTCGACACATTCTCTCACAAACTTTTCAGTTACATAAGTTGTGCCGTATTCCTCCTTATCTAAAGACTGACTTTCGCTTTTAGGACTAAACAAAATACCCTTGGCCGGCATTTCTGTATTAGCTGCACGCAAACACTCATCGTGAACGCTGAACATCAAAATGCCGTTAGGAGTCAACAAATCATACAAATTTTGTAACCAACTTGTAAAAGTTCTTTCCGGCATATGGCTGAAAAAAGAATTAGCCAGAATGCAGTCAAACTTTCGGTCAATTAAATAATTTTCTGGTTCTCCCGTTGAGACAATACCGTTGACGCCTAGGTATTCCGTTTGAAACTTAACCGCGTTAGCATAAATATCAGAAACCCAAATTTGTTCCTGCGACATTTCCTGAATCAAAAACCGGGTAAATCGACCGTAACCGCAGGCAAAATCTAGAAAAGAGGGAACATTTTCAAAACTGCCAAAATGCCATTCCACAACTTGTTTAACCGTATCCAAGATGCGACGCCCGATCGAATAATAGCGCACCAAAGCCCGATCGCGATCGTCTTTGACGTTGTTCAAGCTGAACAAATACATTTCATCGTCTTCGCAGATATTCAGTTTAAAATTTTCGGGAAACTTAGCTTGATCTTGAATAAATGCTTTGATTACGGGATTTTCGACTAAATCTAAATTGATATCGCTCATTGTTTTTACAGAATTTTAGATAACCTCTGTTGACTGCTCTTTCACTATAGAATCAGCATTAACAACAGTTAAACACGGTTCTATCAGCAAGTCAACGATGCCGTTACCGCAGGACTCAGTACAAGACTGAACTCTAAACATCGCCACATCAACGCAGCGATCCAGATAAGTTAAATCTCCATCAACCGTTCCCACAACCCCAGCATTCAGAAAATAAACCCCGGGATTCAGCAAACATTTAAACTGAAACTTAACTACAATTGTCGTTCCCGCTTCCACATACCTAACTGACTGAGTAGAAGCCTTCAAAGAAGCACCCGCCAACTCAAAACCGCTAATCGTTTTAATCAACATTCCAAACCTAACCTTGGAAGTTGACCGCGAGAAAGTGACCGAGTAAGTATAAATATAATCTTGACGGCCTAGCAAGTGATTTACCACATTTCCCTTCAGCGTCTTGATGTGGGGGTTGATAATTTCCGCTCCGCGAGACGGATACCTTACCGTATTCGACGGTATCATCCCCGGATCGTAAAATTCATCGTAATATTCCTTGGGTTTAGAGAGATGTTGCTCCGGTTTAACTTCCCTCTTTGTGCTTTCTAAATTAGCCTCCTGAAGGTGGTCTTGACTTTCCTGTTTTGTCAGTTGGTTCAGAGCTCGAATATCTGACTTCAACCCCAAAACCTGATCCGGATCGGCATAAATCAGCTTTTGATACTTAGAAATTACCACCTTCGGCGTGTGAGCGAGCAGCAATTCACCGCTATCCATTAAAATAGCCGACGTACAAAGTTGCACCACAGAAGTAGCAGCGTGAGAAACAAATAAAATTGTTCCGCCACCTTCCTGAATGCTTTGCAAGCGGGCAAAACACTTGCGTTGAAAAGCTTCGTCGCCCACCGAAAGCGCCTCGTCAACCACCAAAATATCTGGCTCGACGCTAGTCGCAACAGCAAAAGCTAGCCTGACAAACATACCGCTAGAGTAAGTTTTGACTGGCTGTTCGATGAAATCCCCAATATCAGCAAAAGCAGCTATATCGTCAAATTTTTCTTCAGTTTGTTTTTGATTGAACCCCAGTAACTGAGCGTTAAAAAACACATTTTGCCGCCCGGTAAATTCCGGGTTAAACCCGCTTCCGAGTTCCAACAAAGCGGAGACTCGCCCTTTAACCTCCACGCTTCCTGCGGTAGGCGTTAGCGTCCCCACAATTATTTGCAGGAGAGTGCTTTTTCCCGAACCGTTGCGACCGACGATTCCCAGAGTTTGTCCTTGAGGAATTTCCAGATTGATGTCGTGTAGGGCCCAAAATTCGTCAGCCAGTTTTTTGCTGGGGTAAATAATTTCCTTTAAGCGGTCTCCTGGATGATCGTACCGCTTAAAGCATTTGGAAACATTTTTTAGTGAAATTACATTTTCTGTCATTGGCGGCAGTCAATCGATTTTAGATTTTAGATTTTAGATTTTAGATTGACTTGAAATCTCAAACATATTTACAGCACAATCGATTTTAGATTTTAGATTTTAGATTTTAGATTGAGTATAGATCTCAAACAAATTTACAGCACGTCAGCAAAAGCGGGACGCAAACGCCGGTAAACCGCCAAACCTCCACAAAATATAGCAGCAGAAATTAGCGTGGCGACACCCCATTCGCCCCAATGCTTAACTTCTCCAAGCAGTATGAGGTCTCGATAAACCTCCGCGATGGCGGCCATTGGATTTAGCCAAAATATCCACGCCCGCCACTCTTGGGGGATTATTGATGCTGGGTAGACGATCGGCGTCAAATAAAACCAAAAATTTAGAATAACACCTAATGTCTGAGGAATGTCTCGCAAAAATACAGTCAAGCCCGCTGTCAAATACCCCAAGCCCGCTGTGATTAGCAACTGAGGCACCCACACCAGCGGTAGCAAGCATAAAGTAGCGTTGAGCTTTTGCGACGACACTACTACTATCACAATCAAAGCTGCTAAACCCAGAGAACTTTCAATAAAAGCTGTAAAAATCGGCACTAGCGGCAGCAAACCGAGAGGAAATACCACTTTTTTCACTAAATTCGGCTGCCCCACCACCGATACTCCCGACTTGATCAAACCGCTGGTGAAGGCACTCCAAGGCAACAAACCTGCAAACAGCCAGACTCCAAATGTAATGTCGCTGTTTTCCGGGAAGCCTGCAAGGCTGAGCTTTACCTTGAGGACGATCGAAAATACGTATGTGTAAATCACCAATTGCGATAGCTGATTCAGCAGCGGCCACAAATTGCCCAGAATCGAGCCTTTGTATTGAGCTTCCAAGTCCCGGCGCACCAATGTTGCCAGCAGATTCAGCTTGGCCCACCGCTGGCTACTTGCCTGCCGCCGCCGGCCCAGCCTTCGGGCTTTTTGGGCAACTCCTTTCACCGTTCTCAGCAATTTTTTCGCCCTCGTTCACTACCTTCACACCTAAATCAACTCAAGCTACAATTGTGCAGCTTTTGTTAAACCGCAATTATTCCACAGCCCCGCCGCTTTGATCAAGGATCTGCCACCCTAGCTTCGGCTTCTTCTTTCTTTCTTCTTTCCTCTTCCTTGGGAGGTTATTTTAGCCGATCGCCGATCGAACTGCCGAATCCATCGCTAGTTTTTGCTCGTCGTCGTAGCCCCACCGCTGGAAAAATTTTTCATACTTGCCGTTGGCGCCCTGCAAACTTTCTAGCATTTGCGACGCTATAGTTTGACAGGCTGGCATTTGCAGGATTTGAATTAAATTGCGCGATCGCTCCTGCACTCTAGCAGAATCGGCCGCCATTTCCTCCTTTTGCTGACGCGAATGATGCACAACCATTGCCGCCGACATCGCCAAATTTTTCACCAGCAGTTCTGCTACGATCTCAGGAGCCGATCGCAGCGCCTCGACTACTCCGGGTGACGGGTGATCTGGCTCCTGTCGATCATCCGTTAGATAGGTGACAAAAAAACCCCTAGCACCGTTCTGTGTTTTCACCAGAGATGTAACAGCTTGCTGGATGTCGGCTTGTAAAAGTCGATTAGCCTCCATGAACGACAGTAAAGATTGAGTCAGCTCGATCGCCCCCTCAAAAGTTATGCTTTCCGATGCTAATAAAGAAGAGGGAATACTCATAACGAACTTAATAATTTTAAAGATTCTGCTAACAACAATTGTAAACACTTCCCGCTGCCCGATCGCAAATAAATATGGCTATTATCTCCTCCAAACAACAGCCCCCCGACCCAAATCTACCTGAAGACATAGCCCCTGCCCGTCGCAAAAAAGTCGCCAAACCCGAGGCGGAATCGCTGCTAGAATCGCAAGAACTACCCGACGAAATCAACAGCAAACAAGACGACAAAATCCGACCCCAGCGGTTAGCTGAATACATCGGGCAAAAAGACTTGAGAGAAGTTTTGGCGATCGCAATTGCAGCCGCCAAATCTCGCGGCGAACCGATGGATCACCTGTTACTATACGGGCCGCCAGGGTTGGGCAAAACCACAATGTCGCTAATTTTAGCAGCAGAAATGGAAGTTGAATGCAAAATCACCACCGCCCCAGCTTTAGAAAAACCGCGAGATATTGTCGGATTGCTGATCAACCTCAAAGCAGGCGACGTGCTGTTTATCGACGAAATTCACCGCTTATCTAAAGTTACAGAAGAAATCCTCTATCCGGCGATGGAAGACTGCCGCTTAGATATTACGATCGGTCAAGGCAAAAGTGCCAAAATCCGCAGCATTCCCCTGAAACCCTTTACCTTAGTAGGAGCAACCACAAAAGTTGGGTCCCTGACATCTCCATTGCGCGATCGCTTCGGCTTGATCCAAAGATTGCGCTACTACGAAATAGACGAACTCAGTCTAATTGTCCAAAGAACCGCCCAAGTTCTCGACACTAAAATCACTCCTGAAGGAGCCATAGAGATTGCCCGCAGAGCTCGCGGAACGCCCCGGATCGCTAACCGTTTGCTGCGGCGAGTTAGAGACTACAGCGAAGTCAAAAACTTAAAGCCAATTGATGCCGAAGTGGCCTCACTAGCCCTGGAATTATTCAACGTCGATCCGCTGGGTTTAGATTGGACAGATCGACGGATTTTGACAGCAATGATTGAGAACTTTAACGGTGGTCCGGTGGGTTTAGAAACTCTCGCAGCTTCGACAGGAGAAGATACTCAAACCATTGAGGATGTATACGAACCGTACTTAATGCAAATCGGATTTTTGCAGCGGACAAGTCGGGGCAGAATGGTAACTCTGGCTGCTAGAAAACATTTGGGTTTTATGGAATAAAAGGAGTAAAAAATGGTACAAATACAAACAAAAACACTAACTTTGTCCGAGTTTCTCAAACTGCCAGAAACCGAACCAGCTAGCGAATATATCAACGGTCAAATCATCCAAAAACCTAGGCCACAAGGAAAACATAGCCGGATTCAAGGTGAATTAGTCCCAGCCATCAATGTCGCTGTTAAGATTCAGAAAATTGCCTTAGCTTTTCCTGAATTGCGGTGTACTTTTGACGGCAGGTCAATCGTGCCAGATGTCACAGTATTTACTTGGGAAAGAATACCAGTTGATGAAAATGGGGATGTTGCTAATGTATTTGAAACTTACCCAGATTGGACAATTGAAATTCTGTCTCCAGGGCAGAGTCAAACTAAAGTAACTGGGAATATTTTACACTGTCTGAAAAACGGCACTCAAATGGGTTGGCTGATCGCTCCGATGGTGCGCTCGATCTTAATTTATTCCCCTGGAAAGCAACCAGAAATTTTAGCAAAACCCGAAGAAGCGTTGCCCGTTCCAGATTGGGCAGCAGAATTGCGGCTGACGGTAGGAGATTTGTTTGGGTGGTTGAAACTATAGCCGAAGTCAGTTGCCAGTTGACAGTTGTTACCAATTCCCAATTACTAATTACTAATTACTAATTACTAATTCCAATTTCCAATTCCAATTTCCAAATTCCAAATTCCCCATGTTAATATCCCTCAGAATAGAAAACTTTGCCTTAATTGACTGCCTGGATCTAGATTTTGGCCCGAGTTTGAACGTATTTACAGGGGAAACCGGGGCCGGCAAATCGATTATCCTAGATGCGATCGATGCAGTGTTGGGCGGGAAAGTCGATCGCCGATCGATTCGCACCGGAGCAGCGCGGGCAATATTGGAAGCTACCTTTGAATTGGACAAAGCCGCAGCTTTGTGGCTGGGCGAGCAAGAAATCGAACCCATAGACGGAAATTTAGCGGTTTGCAGCCGGGAAATTAACGCATCAAGCGGTGCTCTACGCACCAGATCGCGCTTGAACGGAATTCTCGTCAACCGCCAGTTAATGGATCAACTGCGCGATCGGCTGGTCGAAATTACCGCCCAAGGCCAAACCGTCCACCTCGGACAAGAAACCCTCCAGCGAGAATGGCTCGATTTATACGGCGGCAAAAAGCTTACTGAAGCACGATCGATCATCGCCTCCGCGTGGCTGGGAGCCAACAACGCCAAAACAGCCCTCAAACGCAGGCGTCAGTCGGAACAGCAGCGACTGCAAAGACTTGATTTGTTAGAATACCAAGTCCGAGAACTCGGCGAAGCCCACATCGAGGACGCCGACGAACTCGAACAGCTAGAACAAGAATCAATCCGGCTCGGCCACGTCGTCGAATTGCAGCAGCAGAGTTACCAAGTCCACCAAGCCCTGTACCAAAACGACGGCGACACCGCATCAGCCGCCGACTTGTTGAGCAAAGCCGAAGTAATTTTAAGCGACATGGCGGTTTACGATGTGCAATTGCAACCAATCCTAGAAATGGTCAGCGATGCTTTAGCTCAAGCCACAGAAGCCAGCCGGCAAATTAGCAGCTACGGCGAACAATTAGAAGCAGATCCCGAAAGACTCGAAGAAGTAGAAGATCGGATTCGCGAACTCAAACAAATTTGTCGCAAATACGGGCCGCTTAAAGAAGCGATCGCCTACTACCAAAGCATTCAAAACGAACTAAACGAACTTTTAGAAGGAGGCGAGTCAATGGAGGCATTAGAACTCGCATATCAGAACGCTTTAGAGCAATTAAAAGAGGCTTGCAACCACCTCACCACCCTGCGACGCGAAGCAGCCCTCAAACTAGAAACGCACCTCGTAGGAGAACTTAAGCCGTTAGCAATGGAAAAAGTGCAGTTTCAAGTCGAAATCTCGCCTTGTACCCCAACCGCTACCGGTGCCGACCAAATCGCCTTTTGTTTCAGCCCCAATCCGGGCGAACCTTTGCAACCTCTGGGCGCGATCGCCTCCGGGGGAGAAATGAGCCGCTTTCTGCTGGCCATCAAAGCTTGTTTTTCCCAAATAGAAAGCGCCGGTACGCTGATTTTTGACGAAATCGACGCCGGAGTCTCCGGGAGAGTCGCCGGGGCGATCGCCAAAAAACTCTACCAACTTTCCGACAAACACCAAGTTCTCTGCGTCACCCACCAGCCGCTGATCGCTGCGATGGCTGATTTTCATTTTCGCGTCAACAAACAGACGATCGAAGCAGAACCAAGTATCGAGGAAGCCGCAGCCCACTCCGAACCAATGGAACGTACAGTAGTCAGAGTTGCCGCCCTCAACAGTGAGCAGCGGCGCGAAGAACTGGCCCAACTCGCCAGCGGCCGCTCAGCAACAGAAGCCATCGCCTTCGCCGAATCCCTGCTTGTCGAAGCCGCCGGATTGCGCCAAACTCAGTCTGCCAAACCCTAAGCTGACCCTCAAGCCGATCGTGGGGTTAAAAGGCGGAGTTTTTCCGATCCGGAGGTTACACTAAAAATGGCAACCGCAAGTTTTACAAAAAAAAGCTGAAAGCCCCGTGAGTTTAGTTACGGGATGAAAGCTAAGAGCAGCAAAATTGAGAGAAATTCTAGTTAAAAACCACAATTGTGTAGAGAAGGGCACACATCACTAGCAACTGGTGGTGTCACAATTGCCGATAGTCCTACAATGCCATCCCTCTTTCAGCAGTCCTCCCAGCAGTACGCATTCATGTTCCTGCAGGCGATCGGCTCAAAGATCGGCAGAACCTACTTAAACCAGGTACGCACAATGTCAAAATCAGTTAATAAACCATTTAAACAACATTCGCGATCTCTAAAAAGATTGCAGCACTCCCATAGCCTCGTTACTCTCCCACCCTCCGTTCAGCAGCAAGGCCAACTGAATTTCCCTTGGCCTGTGGCCGGAGTTCTGTAAACTGGGAAATACTTTCACACATAATTGAGTTTTGTGCGACAGGTGACTCACTAATGAACTTGCCCGCTCTCCTAGCTTAGAGACTAACCCTTACGCTTAAGATTCTGTAAAGGTCTATGAAATCTGCATCTCCCAATCTGCCAGCTATGGAAAACAACACGACAGTGACAGTAGAGGCCACTGTTGTCAGTGAAAACCATGATTTTACTGTTGTCAGTGAAAACCATCAGGAAAAATATTCTCAGCCTTCCTCTAGCAGTAGCGCTCTTGCCAAAAGTCCAGGATTATCCGGTGTTCTCGATCTCCTAAATAAGGAAAGCTTTACAGAAGTAGTTAAGGAAGTAGAAGAGAAACTTAAGGTTGTCAATCAAACCCTGGGAATGCTGGACAATATTCTTGACGCGCAGGGATTCGACGCCATCCTTAACGAAATGTTGCAGTCGATTACCCTCAAAACCGGGGAATTGCTAAATGCCGATCGCAGCACGATATATTTATTAGACGACGAAAAAAATGAACTCTGGGCGATCGTCGCTAAAGACGAAAATGGCAAAAGTCTAGAGATCCGAGTTCCCGCCCATGTGGGCATTGCGGGAGAAGTAGCCACGGAAAAAAAAGTGGTGAACATTCCTTATGATTTTTATAACGACCCCCGATCGGCTAACGCCCAAAAATTTGACGAAAAAAATGGATATCGCACTTATACAATGCTGGCGATGCCCCTGCTCAACGAAGAAACAGGAGAGTTAGTAGCAGTAGTTCAACTGATTAATAAACTCAAACCCAACCACCAACATTATGGTACTTTAGAATCACAGATTGACAAGGCAGGATTTACTCAAGAAGACGAACAAGTTTTTCGAGAATTTGCCCCGTCGATTCGCCTAATTCTAGAGTCTTCTAAATCTTTCTACGCAGCAACTCAAAGACAACGGGCCGCGACAGCGCTGATGAACGCCGTCAACGCTCTTTCTCAGAGCGGTTTAGACTTAGAAGATACCCTAAAAAGGGTGATGGATCAGGCCCAAGAACTCATGAACGCCGATCGCAGCACCCTGTGGCTGATCGATGAAGAGAAAGACGAACTGTGGACGAAAATCCCGTTCGCCGGCAGCTTGAAAGAACTTCGCATACCCAGAACAGCAGGTTTTGCAGGCATCGTGGCCGAATCCGGCGAACCGCTGTTGATTCCCTTTGACGTGTACGACGATCCTCGCGCTGAAATGGCCAAAGAAGTGGATCCAAAAACTGGCTACCGTACTTGCAGTATGCTCTGTATGCCAGTCTTTAATGCAGATCACAAATTGATCGCAGTTACTCAATTAATGAACAAAAAAAAACAAGGAGAATTTCCCCCCTACAACCCCGAAAACTGGCCCCAAGCCCCCGAACAATGGAAAGCGAGTTTCAATCGCAGCGACATGGAATTTATGAAGGCGTTTAATATCCAAGCAGGAGTCGCCTTGCAAAACGCCAAACTGTTTGCAGAAGTCAAACAGCAAGAACAAAGACAAAAAGATATGCTGCACGCCCTGACTAACGGCGTGATTTCTACAGATAAAAAAGGCCATATAGTAGCGACCAATCCCAGTGCCACAAAATTACTGGGTGTCAGCGATGCCGAATTAGCCGAAGGTCAATCTTTGCGCGAGTTAATTAAGTTAGAAAAAGGCGATTTTGCTAAGTGGTTTGATGCGTCTTTGTCTCCCGAAGACGATAAGGATCGCCAGCAGTATTACCCCGATCAAGTTTTGGTATCCTGTGTAGGGAAACCGCAGAGTATCAATCTCTCGATAAATTCTATGACGGATGCGATCGACCCCAGCAAGGTCAACGGCGCGTTAGTCGTCATGGAAGATATTAGCGAGGCCAAGCAAGTCAAGAACTTGATGTATCGTTACATGACGCCTGAAGTAGCCGAAGCTTTGTTAGCTTCAGGGGATATTGGATTGGGCGGTAAGCGCAAAAACGTTTCAGTGCTGTTCTCAGACATTCGCAGCTATACCACACTTACGGAAAAATTGCAAGCCGAAGAAGTGGTAGTGATGCTAAACAAATATTTTGAAGTGATGGTAGATGTCGTATTCGAGTACGGAGGGACTCTCGACAAATACATCGGCGACGCTCTGATGGCAGTTTTTGGCTCTCCAGCGCCCCTAGAGGATCATGCTTGGTGCGCGATGCAAACGGCCGTGAAAATGCGGGAAAAACTGGCAGAGTTCAATCAAGAGCGTATGGCAAATGGCGAACTGCCGATCGGCATCGGTATGGGCGTGCATTCCGATGAAGTTGTCAGCGGCAACATCGGCAGTAGCAAACGCATGGAATTGACTTCGATCGGAGACGGCGTAAACCTCGCCTCTCGCTTAGAAGGCGCCAGCAAGCAATACGGCACCGACTTGATCATCAGCGACAATACTTACAGAGATTATGCCGATCGGCTGTACGTGCGAGAACTCGACTTTATTACTGTCAAAGGCAAAAGCGAACCCGTAATCGTTTACGAACTCATCGGCATCCGCGAGGGATACTCGCCCGTTGGCAAGTCACTAACCGAAACACAGCAAAAAATTGTAGAACATTACACCAAGGGGCGCGAACATTACAAAACTCCAGTCAGCCAAAGACTCTCAGAAAGTGAGGTGAAAAACATCTTAAAGGATGTCGCCGAAATGCCGGAGGCAGAGATTAAGAAACTGTCCTACAATCTAGAGCAACAGTTGGAACACGAACTAAGGAAGCTGTTATATCAACTGAAAAAGCGGTCAGAGTACGACCCCAAAAACCTGTCCGAAGCAGACAAACTCATCGTACTGTTGCAGACAGAAATCCAACTGCTGAAATTGGAAGGAATCAAAAACCTCTCGGAAGACGAAGCCAAAATGCTGCTGCAAGCAAAAATCAAGCCGCTATCAGCAGACGATATTAAATACTTGCAAGAAGGCGAAGTCAAAAAGCTCTTGGAAGCAGACATCTTACAACCATCAAATCCCCAAATCAAGAGGCTGAAACCCGCAGAGATCAGGCAGCTATTGCAGGCGAAAATTAAAAGTCGGGCCTGCGAGACAGTTGCAGAAATGTTAGATGAGGAATTTGAAAACCTGGGACTCGATCGGGTGAAAAAACTGCTGAGCGAGTTTAAGAAAGCCTTAGAACCAAAAGCCAAGCAAGCCTTTACAGACGCTGAAGGCGAATTTAAGGCCGTTCTGGATGTTGACCCGAAAAACAAGGCAGCTAAATTGCACGTCGATCGCTGTATGTTATTTCAGCATGCGTTTTCAGATGTACTCAACTGGGATGGTGTGTGGAATCTCACAGAAAAATAGCAGTAGCCCACAGCAAATCCTCGCGGTGGCGCCAGGGTTCCGGGTGGGGCAATCGCGATCGGGGGGTGCGCCTCCCACCCCACCACCTATTAACCTGAATATCCTATTGAGGTAATTGTAAATAAGCTCCAACAGGTATTATGGTTATATAACCGGATTTGAATTTGCAAGCGAGATGCCGGGGTTTCGCCCTACGTGTTTCGTTCGCACTACCTACCGCAACAAACTTAGCACTTCTATTATTTGAAGCGCTTAAAAATAGTTATGACTGGCGGCAGCGTTACCCGGTTTCTGAGAAAAATCTTGGAGAAAGGCGACGAAACATCCGCTCAAAAACCGGGTTTCTCACACCGCCCGCGTAAGTCTTAATAGCGTTAGTGGCTCCTAAAAAGAGCTTCCTTCGCAGATAATCAATGTTCTAGTCTTAGATATAGAAAACCACTAGCGTCAGTTATGAATAATTGGAATTCGCAATCGGGAGATGTTGAGTGGGTAGATCAGGTTTACCAACTATTGCTGGAGATTGCTCGGAGCTCCCTGTCAGATATCCCCAGAATCCCGGAAAACATCACTGTTAAGGCTATCCCTCTGATCCAGAAGGTACAAAGCATTCAGCAAAGACCTGACGGGCAAGTGTTCAAATCTGGTTCCTTTTCAGTAAACGATCGCGAATGGGTCGATCGAGTCTGTCAACTATTGGTAGAACTAACCAGCGCGTCTTTGTCGGAACAGCCCAAAATGCCGGAAAACCTTGCAGGCAGATCTTTAGCCCTCGCCGATAGAGCACAAAAAATTAAAGAAGACATCGAAGAAAATGCAGCCGGAACCCCAACAGATGAAGATGACAATTCTTTACAGTCTCCAGACGCGCTGCTTTCCCTCTTGCACCACAGTTTGAAAACTCAGCGCGCCAAAAGCTACAAGCCCGATGCCCCCGAATGGCAGCAAGTCTTGAGCCTGCTCGACGTAGTGCAGTCAATTTACAAGCAAATCCAAAATTAAATTCAAGCTTAACTCAGGGGCGTCTTTATGGTGCTTGATCGCTGGCTCTTAAAGGCGGTTGCTCTTTGACAGAAAAAGTTTTTTGCTGTAGCCCGAAAAGTTCCGATTATTGCACTTTTGTCAACTACACTAGGTGTAATCGGTTCTAGGGCAAGAGAACATGAGCGGACAAAACATCGGCGATTTGTCAAAAGAAATATTAGCCGATCGCTATCAGTGCGATCGGCGGCTCGGCAAGCAAGCAGGAAGGCAAACCTTACTCGCCCGCGACTTAAAAACCCAACAGCAAGTAGTAGTCAAACTCCTCTCATTCAGCAGCGACTTTAACTGGGAAGACTTAAAACTGTTTGAGCGAGAAGTCGAAACCTTAAAATCCCTATCCCATGTCGCAATTCCCCGATATCTAGACTCCTTTGAAATCGACACCCCCAACCGCAAAGGATTCGCCCTAGTTCAGAGTTACATCGAAGCCAAATCCCTACAAGAATATCTCTCTGACGGCCGCACCTTCAGCGAAAGTGAAGTCAAACAATTAGCAACAGCATTATTAGACATCCTCGGATACCTGCACCAGCGACAGCCCCCGGTGATTCACCGCGACATTAAACCCAGCAATATTTTACTCAAGAATCGATCGGGCAACAGCGTCGGGGAAGTCTACCTAGTCGATTTCGGTGCAGTTCAAACTCTAGCAACGCAACAAGGGAAAACCGTCACCGTTGTCGGAACTTATGGCTATATGCCGCCCGAACAATTTGGCGGGAGGGCGGTTCCCGCTTCCGACTTGTACAGTTTGGGAGCAACATTAATCGCCTTAATTACCAAGCAGCATCCTGCCGATTTACCGCAGAAAGATTTGCAGATCGAATTCGAGCAATTCAGCCAACTGAGTCCAGGTTTTACCAAGTGGCTGAAGTGGATGACACATCCCAGTTTAGAACGCCGTCCCACCTCAGCCGAGAGCGCAAAAGAAGTTCTAGAAAAACCGCAGCAAATAAGTAAATATTCCCAGACATTGAGACAGGGAAAAACCGTGACTACCCTTAGCTTGTTCGACAATGCGATCGACCGCAGCATTGGGATGGGAGCCCTAGCTGTAGCAGCTTGTGCAGCAATTTACAGCACCTTTATTTTTCCGGTACTGGGGACAATTGTCGGAGGATCGATCGGTCTTTTTCTCGGCTTGCTGCTGGGGTTGGGGAACGGAATAATCGTATGGATTGTGACGCGCTTGTGGTTTTTTCCCCTAACTAATCCCAAACTTCACCGACAGGTTTTAACTGGAATTAGTATTGTACTATGTACCTCGACAAGCATCGTCTTCTTTCGGATAATGGGTTTGAATACGCTAAAGGATTTGAGTGGTCAGATTCTCTTCGTGCTTGCACCGTCGCTAATTGCAGGACTGTCAATGGGGGCAAGTAGCAAGTCTATTGCCCGGTGGTATCAAAAAGAAAGTGGACTGTAATCTAAAATTTAGAGAGCGCTGAACTCACTCCGAGCAAATAAACCGGGTTTTTTGGCGAATGTTGGGGTTGCAACGAAGTATTTTTGTAAAAACCCGGTTTCTGGGTTTCGATGATAACCTCAAATTCAAATTAATGTAAAAAAACATGACCAGCAAAATATTAGCAGAACGCTACGAAGTGCAGCGACAACTAGGAAAACAAACTGGTCGCCAAACGCTGCTGGCTCGTGACTTACAAACTCAAGAATTAGTTGTCATCAAACAGCTATTCCTCGGCAGCGATTTTGAATGGCAAGACCTCAAGCTATTTGAACGGGAAGCGGAAACTTTAAAAGCACTCGATCACCCAGCAATTCCTCGCTACCTCGACTACCTGGAAATTGACGAACCAGACAGCAAAGGATTTGCCCTGGTACAGACTTATGTAGAGGGGAAAACTTTGGAAGACCATTTGCGATCGGGGCGTACTTTTAGCGAAAGCGAGGTGAAAGAATTAGCTAAATCGCTGTTAGAAATTTTGATTTATTTGCAAGAACAAAATCCGCCTGTTATTCACCGCGATATTAAACCCAGCAATATCTTACTGCACAGCAGATCCGGTCACTCGGTGGGACAAGTTTATTTAGTTGATTTCGGTTCGGTGCAGAACCAAGCGGCAAAATTTGGCGGCACAATTACAGTAGTGGGAACTTACGGATATATGGCACCGGAACAATTTGGCGGGCGATCGGTTCCGGCTTCTGACCTCTACGGTTTAGGTGCAACTTTAATTTATTTGGTCACAGGTTTGCATCCCACCGAACTGTCACAGCAGGATTTGAAAATTCAATTTGCCGATCGGGTAACGCAGCTAAATTCTAATTTAATTGATTGGCTGGAGTGGATGACAGAACCTAGTTTGGAAAAAAGGTTATCTTCGGCTGGCGAAGCATTGCGAGCACTCAAAAGTCCCCGCCCGATAGACAAAAGTCTTAGGACAGTACAGCCACCAGACAGCGATATTAAACTAACAAAAAATTATGAGTTTATAGAAATTGTAATTCCGCCACAAGGAATCAGTTTTGGTTTAATTACCCTGCTTTCGGCTGCGGTAGGGGCGAGTAATACCTCATTTATAGAGAGGATTTTTTTTACCGCTCAGTTAGCGATAAATCACCAATTATTTATAATAATATCAGGAACTTTCTTAGGTGCGGTAGGAGTAATGTTTTTATTTGCACTATTTCGGGAAATGCGTCTCAGAATCGATCGCCAGCAAATCTCCTATAGCAGCCATCTGCTCGGATTGAGATGGAATAATTCCAAGGCAGCCCCCAGACCGGACATTTGCCAGTTGGAAATTCAACAAATTGGATACAAAGTTTCTCAGATGATTATTCAAACCGACAACCAAAAATATCAACTAGGAGTGAAGCAGGGACTAAGTGAATTAGAAATCGAGTGGTTAGCAACAGAACTAAGCCAGTGGTTGGGATTGAAAATTCAAAGAACTTTGACAGACGGTAAAAAAAAGATATCGATGTGAAAATATCTCCCTCGCCCAAACAAAGCATTCCCCTCTCAAACTGTGGGATGGGCGTCCCGCCCGTCCAGTGTATTTGCCACGCAGGTGGGACACCCCACAAGCATCATCCTCAAATTGTGCAACCCCGATCGCCCTCGTCCGCTTTCGGTCAATCTCATGCAACCGTCGGCCCCGATCGCCCGTAAAATGCTATCAAAGGGATTTGGCAAGTAGCACTCATCCCAATCATCTGTTAACTTGGAGATATTGTTGTGGACTTATCGCTAATTCCGGCACAGCCGAAACCTGGACTGCTCAACGTCCTCATCGAAATTACCGCCGGTAGCAAAAACAAGTACGAATTTGATAAAGACTTGCAAGCCTTTGCTCTCGATCGGGTGCTTTCTTCCTCAGTCCAATATCCGTGCGACTACGGCTTCATACCCAATACCTTAGCCGATGATGGCGACCCCCTCGACGGCATGGTAATGATGGATGAGCCCACATTTCCAGGGTGCATAATCGCAGCCCGTCCGATCGGAATGCTGGAAATGATCGATGGAGGCGACAGGGACGAAAAACTCCTGTGCGTTCCCGACAAAGACCCGCGCTACGCTCACTATAAGTCCCTCAAAGACGTAGCCCCCCACCGCTTGGACGAAATTGCCGAATTTTTTAGAACCTACAAAAATTTGGAGAAAAAAGTCACGGAAATTCAGGGTTGGCAAGATGTCGATCAAGTCATGGCCTTAGTGGAAAAGTGCATCGCAGCCGATCGCAAATAAGCCCCTAGCCCGCACTCCTCGACTACAACCCGACTAAAAACTCAGGAGGCCGAACTTAAGGCAACCGCTGCCGGTCTAAGGATGCAGTCGAGGAACGGGTAGCTAGAAGGTCAAATCAGTCGTGAATGCCGAGTCACCGGAACGGCATTCCTCAAAACCCAGCCCCAGCCCCAATCTTGAAAAAAATACTACTCCTAGAGTAAGATTAAGCGCAAATTATACCCCTGGGGAATGCGTTCTACGTTTGAGGAAATTTTACCCTAACACTTAGATAGATCGGCGCTATCTTAATCTCAGAACACAGAACACGCCGGGCAGCCCGCATGATGCAAAAAATAATCTCTCAAGCGTGACATCTCCTACACCAACCCGTAAGGTTGAGAATTCTAACAGCCCAAGTGTTCGGCACTCGGATGGTTTCCCGATAAAGCGCTTGATTATAGTACAGATTGCTAAAAACTAAAAACTAAAAAGTAAAAACTAAGATTTCAACTCCCAAGTTCCTGCCGCCAAAACTAAAAAAAATGCCAGATTCCGCACCCTCTCTACCCAATCCACAGCCTTCCGATCGCAAAGCCACAATGGAAAATAGTCCTTTGACCGAGTTTGTCGTTCAGTTTTGGGGCGTGCGGGGCAGCATAGCCACCCCCGGCACCAAAACACTTCGCTACGGAGGTAACACCTCCTGTGTAGAAATGCGCTTGGGTAAAAAACGCCTGATCTTTGACGGCGGTACGGGCCTGCGAGTTCTGGGTTTAAACTTGCTGCGGCAAATGCCAGTGGAAGCCCATATGTTTTTTAGTCATACTCACTGGGATCACATTCAAGGGTTTCCGTTTTTTACTCCCGCCTTTATCCCGGGGAACTGCTTTCACATTTACGGTGCGATCGCCCCCAACGGCACTACCATCAAACACCGTCTTGCCGACCAAATGGTGCACCCCAATTTTCCCGTCCCCATCCAAGTGATGCAGTCAGACCTCAAATTCAACGATTTGACGCCTGGGGATATTCTCGAACTCGACGATGTGAAAATAGAAACAGCACTGCTCAACCATCCCAACACCGCGATCGGATATCGAGTCACCTGGGAGGGACACACGGCCGTCTACTGCACCGATACAGAACATTTTCCCGATCGCCTCGACGAGAACGTGGTACACCTAGCTCGCAACGCCGACGTGCTGATTTACGACGCCAACTACACCAACGAAGAGTATTACAACTTCAAAACCCCGAAAGTCGGCTGGGGACACTCGACTTGGCAAGCAGGAGTAGAAGTAGCGAAAGCTGCTGGAGTCAAAAAAATCGTGATGTTTCACCACGATCCGGGCCACGACGACAATTTTCTCGATCGAGTCGAAGCAGAGGTGCAGGCAACGTTCGCCAATGCCTGCTTAGCCCGCGAAGGCATGAGCATACCAGTGATTTAACCAAAAATAAATTCAGAATTATGAAACAGGAAAAACCCCGCAAACGTCGCAGAGTAGGCTTGCGGGGGCTTTACTCAACGTTGCTAGTGTTGATAATTATCTGCTGTACCTGTGGCGGATGGGTTGCAGCTCAGACTGCCTACTCTCGCACTCCCGCGCGACTTGCTCAGGTGTCTTCGATCGAGGATACTGGTACGGTCGATCGCATTCCCGAACGCTACCAACTCGGACAGCAACTGTACCTAGAAAACTGCGCCACCTGTCACATCGCTTTACCGCCGCAAGTATTACCTACAGAAACCTGGCGCCGATTGCTGCAAGATTCCCAACACTACGGACAAACCATCAAACTGTTAGTAGACCCGCCCCGCCTGCTAGTCTGGAACTACCTGCAAACTTTTTCCCGTTCCGAAGCCAAAGACGAAGAACTCGCCTACCGAGTCGCCAGTTCTCGCTATTTCAAAGCACTGCACCCCAAAGTAAAACTGCCACAACCCGCAAATATCAGCAGTTGCGTTACTTGTCACCCCGGCGCGTCTCAATACAATTTCCGCAAGCTTACCGCCGAGTGGCAAAACTCTCCGTAGGGAGTGCAGGACTTCTCCACAAACTATTGAGTAGGGGCGTTATGCGGGCTGATTGGGTCGTGGGTGTATCCCCCGAAGGTGGATGAGGAGATTTTTTGATTAGTTAGCTGACTTAGCATTCATCTTCCATCACATTTTTCTTGAAATCTGGGTAAGGGTTCAAGTCGAATTCCTGTCCGTGTAATTGAAAAAGCTTTTTCTTGATTTCTTTGTGTTCTTCTTTTGCTTTTCGGCGCCCATACACCTGATCATTTTGTTCAATTCCCTCAATCAAAAACACTATTGCCTCTTTATCAAAGAATTCAAGGTAAGGAGATATGGCTTCCTGAAATCGATAGTCTGCCTCATCAAATCTTCTGCTAGCACAGTAATAACTAGATAGGGCTTGCTGAATAATCGAGCGCAAACTAAGAACAGGAGCGAGGGATATATTCAAGCAGAGTTAAAGAATATTCAAGCCGAGTTAAAGATGAGTTTTTCCTGCCTCAATTTGAGCAACTTATAAGCGCAGATTATATTAGAGCCAAAAATGGGCATTGTTTTCCGCCAGCGGCATAAAAACACGCCAAAAACCCGGCGCCACCAGGTAGAAAGGTTCATGACTAAAAAAGTGATAGCAATAGCTGTCTGTGAAGTATTATCAAGTTTTGCCATGATGCGATCGAGACTAAATCTGCGTTTGCCTTGCCCAAACTTTCCCTCAATTGCATTTCTAATCCTCTCATCTTCCAATGCTTGCTTCTTTTTCGATTTACTCACATTTGCTGGGGGTCTTCCTAGAGGGGGCCCACTGAGCCTAATTCCTCTTTCTTTGCACCACGCTCGGTTTGCTCTTGTACGATAAATGCGATCTGCATGAACTGACTCGGGATAATATCCTGTAAATCTATAATAAGCTTCTACTTGTGCTTTTAAGTCCCCTGATTCGTTAAAGTTATCCCTGCTCATCCGGTATAAAAATACATATCCATCAACACAACTGGCTGATAGTTTTGCTCCCAACTCTACGCTTTTTCCGGCTTTTCCTCTGACTATGGGACGAATGTGGGGTTGGCTCAAACTTACTATTCTATCCTCAATACTCTGTTTATTATTGTCAAATAACCATTGTTGTTGGCGAAATACTTCTGTGAGGACTAGCAAGGTTTTATATTGATTTTTATTCAGACTTTCTAAGCTCGCACCTGAATCGATTAACTGTTCAATATGAGCTAGGTTTCTTTTGATGTATTGAAGTTGTTTTTTAATTGCCTGTCTTCTTTTATTGCGGGTGGGTCGTCTTTGTTTCGCTACTGCTAAGTAGTCTTTTCTTGCTAGATTACGGTAGGTTCTTGG
>NZ_JAUBRM010000020.1:0-86506 GCF_036701905.1 Microcoleus sp. MON2_D5 | reverse complement strand
ACCATTGCCGTTCTTGATAACTGTTCGCTAGTCTCACAGCGATCGCACTTTTTGACCTGCTTAGTCTAAACTCCAATGCAATAGAGATTTGCCGCTTTTTGGCTGTTCTGGAATTTCCATTTTTTCGCCACGAAACCACAATTCATCAAAACTGGTGTCTATTCTGCCGTTATTTTTTTCCAGTATCGCCAAAGCTTCTTGGGCGGGAGCGTAATCTTGCAACATCATTCGCTTTTCATTGATTTCGGCGGGAGTTAGTATCGGTTCCATATTATCAATCGCCCGTAAGTTACTCAAACAATTTTGATGTAATATTATACCAGTCATGACTTGCGCGCTCCGCCAAAAGAAACCGGGTTTTTTTGAGAATCTGCGGCTCGCAGCGAAGGATTTCGGAAAAACCCGGTTTCTGGGCCACCAACTACGCGCTCCGACAATCTATAAGATCGCGTTCGATCGAGATTTATCGTTGGGTGGGGTTTGTGTGTATTTAATTAGGGTCGATCGAACTCGCTTTCTGAATAGCTGAAAACCAGTGTTCCGGGCACTCATCACCCGTAAGCTCTCGCCAAATTATCTTAAACTGACTGTCTCCCAACTGTTTGATCATCCGCCCTAAATCTGTAATATCCGAGTCCACCCATTCTTCATTATGATCGATGTCAATGGCTAAGGCGTGGAGGTAAATTTTCGCGGCTTCAGTCCAATTCGATCGGGCTTCGAGAGTTTCGCCCCATGCAGCTAGGGTAGAGGATGCTTTGCGCCAATCATTTGCTGCTCTTCTGGCTTCAAATGCTGTTTGGAAACAGGCAACAGCAGTCTCAAAATCTCCTTGCTCTTTGGCAATTTTTCCTAGTCCTTGATACTCGTCGGCAGCACTGTAGAAATCCCCCGCATCTTCATAAATTTGGAGAGCTTTATTGTAGAAGGTGATCGCACCGTCAAACCGCCGTTGCAATTGGGCTACTATTCCTAGTTGGTGATACTCCCTAGCAGCACTGTAGAAATCTCCCGCATCTTCATAAATTTGGAGAGCTTTATTGTAAAAGGCGATCGCATCGTCAAACTGCCTTTGCTCTTGGGCTACCCCTCCTAGATGGTGATAGTCGCTAGCAGCACTGTAGAAATCTCCCGTATCTTCATAAATTTTGAGAGCTTGATTGTAAAAGGCGATCGCATCGTCAAACTGCCGTTGCTCTTGGGCTACCATTCCTAGATGGTGATAGTCGCTAGCAGCACTGTAGAAATCCCCCGCATCTTCATACATTTGGAGAGCTTTGTTGTAAAAGGCGATCGCATCGTCAAACTGCCGTTGCTCTTGGGCTAACGTTCCTAGATGGTGATACTCCCTAGCAGCACTGTAGAAATCCCCCGCATCTTCTTTAATTTGGAGAGCTTTATTGTAAAAGGCGATCGCATCGTCAAACTGCCGTTGCTTTTGGGCTACCCATCCTAGATGGTGATACTCCGTAGCAGCACTGTAGAAATCCCCCGCATCTTCAAAAATTTTGAGAGCTTTGTTGTAGAAGGCGATCGCATCGTCAAACCGCCGTTGCTCTTCGGCTACGATTCCTAGATGGTGATAGTTGCCAGCAGCAGTGTAGAAATCCCCCGCATCTTCATAAATTTGGAGAGCTCTATTGTAAAAGGCGATCGCATCGTCAAACTGCCGTTGCTTTTGGGCTACCCTTCCTAGTTCGTGATAGCCGCTAGCAGCACTGTAGAAATCCCCCGCATCTTCATAAATTTTGAGAGCTTGATTGTAAGAGGCGATCGCATGGTCAAACCGCCGTTGGTCTTGGGCTACCATTCCTAGATGGTGATACACCCTAGCAGCACTGTAGAAATCCCCCGCATCTTCATAAATTTGGAGAGCTTTATTGTAAAAGGCGATCGCATCCTCAAACTGCCGTTGCTCTTGGGCTACCCATCCTAGGTGGTGATACTCCCTAGCAGCACTGTAGAAATCCCCCGCATCTTCATAAATTTGGAGAGCTTTATTGTAAAAGGCGATCGCATCGTCAAACTGCCGTTGCTCTTGGGCTACAATTCCTAGATTGTGATAAGTAGCAGCAATACTGCCATTCACGGAGGGGTCATTTAAGGCTGTCAATTCATCCCGAATTTCTTGATAAACGGCTCTTGCTGTTTCCAAGTCAGCACTTTGAGCAGCTTCATTTGCATATACTAACCGCAGATACATCCAAAAATTAAAGGCATCTTGGCCCTTTGCCTTTGCTTGTACCAAGTCGATGCCAATTTGGTTCAGCGCCCTTTCTCGCAGGGACTTAAATTCCGGTTTGCGCCCCCATCGATCGTATACCTCACCCAAGGCTTCCAGAATGAATTGAGCATTACCCCAATCCTGCTGCTGTTCTGCTATTCGTAAGTGTTGCAATAAATTCGGTTCTTCCACTCGCAGCACAAAGGTTGCCAATTCCGCATTGCTGATAAGTTCTTTATGGTAGTAATTCGCCAACCTTGCGTAGAAAACCAGCAACTTTTTTTCTAGGGTATTGATTACCTCCTGCGAACCTTTTGTATCTAGCTGTTGTCGCAAATACCAAGGCAGTGCCGGATGAATTTTGTATATACTTTCTCGCAGATATTCCACAATTCCTGCGGCGGCAGCTTCGTTGAGCAATCCTATCCAATCGGATTTCTGCAAGTTTTCTCCAAACACCGCCCGATATGCTTGTCCATATCCATCATCAGGACTTTCCGATAAAAGATGAAGCCAATGTGCATTAACTCGATCGCAAAATAGCCCTAAAAACGGCAAATGCTGCCGCGCCCGTTCCGACAAATTCGCAAACGAATAATCCAGCGACACCGTGAGAGATTTCTCTCTCCCTTCCTCCTGTGCACCCTTAAAAGTATCCAATCCCCGCCGCAGCGCCTCAATCAACTGCACCGGAGATTGCCTTTTCAAATGCCGCAACACCACCCTCAGCGACAGCGGATGTCCGCCCAACAGTTTCAGCAACTCCAGATATTCACCAGGCAATTTCGCCCTATCAACCCCCGCTTCCTGCAAAATCCGCGCCGCCAACTCTTCCGCATCCGGCTTTACCAATCCCTTTAACTCCCGCAGCGCGTAACCGCAATCCAACCAATTTTCCTCGCGCCGGCTGGTAATCAAAACCCAAGATTGTCCCCCGCGCAACTCTTTAAGAAATTGCTTCAAGCTGTCTCTTTCCGCAGCCGGTAAAAGCGGCTGATTCCCCTGGGGAAACCCATTCACCGGTTCAAAATTATCCCAAATCAGCAAACAAGGATTAGTTTGCAGATACTCCAGCACATCTTCTCTTTGATCTTCTAATAAATCCTTAGAGAAATCGTCGCCCCAAACTTCCCTACCCACTTGATTCACAACATTACTCAGCGGCGCACCTTGTTCAAAGGAAGTGAAGAAAACCCCTCCCGCACGGCCCTGAGTATCAGCCAACCACCGCGCAAACCCGTTGACCAACTCAGTTTTCCCGACACCACCCATGCCTTGCAACAGCACGATCTTGTTTTGGCGAAACGCCCGTTCCAAAAGCAAAATATCGTAATCTCGCCCAATAAAGCCGTAGCTTCCTTCCTGTGGTAGATTGCTCAGGCGGCATTTAGCTCGCTGTATTGGTTTGCCTCTCTCCTTACGGCTTGTGGGAAGTGTGCTAGGAGTAAACGGCTGATAAGGTTCCTGCTGGTACAATACCGGCACCAGCCAATCTTGCAGCGGTAACAGCCCTTTGGGACTGGGGCGCTGTTTGTCTATCAACATAGATTTGCGCCCCGCAGCCACCGCAGAGGCGATGTCTTGTCCCCGCACCAATTCCCCGTACAGCCGTCCCATGAAGTGTTTCGCCCCTGTCGCGTAGACGGAATAAGCCATGGCGACAACGCCTTTCGCACCCAATTTCACCAACTGTCCCGCGACGGAAGAAAAGGCTTCTTCCCCAGCTTGTCCCGACTTGCAAGCATTGAGAACAAACACCGGCACGCGGCAATCATTCAAATATTGAGCAATTTCCCTAGCAGTAACAATTTCCGGGTTGCCATCAGCATCTTCAAAAACTAAAACGCCTTCACCCAATTGGCCGTACTGAGTTTGCACAATGTTGCTGTCAGCTTGAAAATCGCCGTGCCCGTCAAAATGAACGATATGATAAAAGCCTTTGCGGGCGTTAAGTTCAGCTTCAAACTGGTTTAAACTGGGGGGACGCAATACAGTAAGATTTACCTGTTTTTGAATCGGTTTGAGCGCCTCTAGCATCGGGCGGGCGATAGTTTGAAAATTAATATCGCGCTCTCCGTAGGGTCGAGCAATTACGAGTAAAATATTTAATTGTTTGTCAGACATCGTTCCCAATTCTGCCCGAACTGCATAGTTGCTAAGACTGCGATACATCCCCGCCAGCAAAGGTGCCAGAAATTGATAATCTGGGGAAAACAGCAATTCCCAGGGCAAATTGAGGACTGCCGGATCGTCGGAAATAATGCTAATTTCGCAGTTATCCAAGCCGGCGCTCGTCGCTTCCTGAAAAAACTCCCGCGCCTTGTCGCTGCTGCGAAATACTAAGTTAAATAGCTGCTGTCCCCAAGCTTGCAACTGCTGTTCAATTTTTTTAGCATTTTCCGGTTCGAGTCCGTAGGGAAAGCGCAGATACTCTTCGAGATACCACCGCAAATCGGCTAGAACTTTGCTGTCAAAGGGATGTTCAAAGGTAACGGGAGGGGCAAATCGGGGTGCTGAGTTTCTCCGCTGCCAGAATAGTTGGATTGAATCGTCAACATGGTTGATGCGTAGGGAGTTTTCTGCCATTTTTTTGCGGCTTGATTAACTTATAATTATATGAGGACTTACGCAGGAGTAGTCCGAAACCGGGTTTTTTCGAGAATACTTCGTTACAGTCGCAGAAACTGCCGAAAACCCGGTTTCTTGCGTTTTGATGCGTAACTATCTTATATATTTCCAAGGTGTTGCTATTGATTCCGGATCTTCTGTAACTGTATGGCGATCGCACTCAAACGTCAATTGGTTGCGAGACAGCCCCCATTGCTAAAATCCCCAAAATTTTATTCACATCTTTGAGGTAATATTCAGTCAGATCGATACTAATTACACTTCCTTCTAATTTCATAAATTTCCAAATACTCCCAGTTGTCACCGCCCCGTAAATTGTTGAAACTTCATTGCCTGCACGTTCGTTAAATATCCTTGCTGCTAACATTTGGGCCACGCATTCTCCCAAGCCAGCCGTGATATTTTCTTTTTTTGCTTCTTCCACGAGGGTAATTACGGGAGCGCTGACAAATAGTATTTCTGGTGAATAGCTGATAAGAAGATCGCAAATCCCATTTAATCCCTTTTCGCTATCCACGTCAAACTCTATTCCCGAAAATAAGTTAATTCGTTCCTTTAACTGTCGTCGGAGGTCGATTAAAATTGGGGAAACAATCATTTCCGAGCGAGCTTTGTCGCTGTTGCTGGCAAGGGCTAAAGGTACATTATAACGGAGAGTTTCTGTCAATAGGGCGCTGCCTTCTAAGTCGGGTACATCTCCAAATAAATCGACGGTTTATGAAGTTGTCAGTTGAAAGGTTCCCTTGACTTTTTCTCAACTAAAATCGCTGTAAGGCATTTTGCTTGTCTTGCGAGAATTTTCCAGATTAAACAGAATATAATTTAATTGTACTCCTTGTGAAGCAGACTGGATGAATCTCAAAGAACGCTTGCACAGCCATCTGATTCAAATTGTACGCGATCGCAACCCATACCTCGCATCCCAAGGGCATTTTTATGTCCAGCAATACATCCGCGAACAGTTGGCACAGTGGGGAAGTGTAGAAATTGACGATTTTGCGGTGCGCGGCCGAATTCATCACAATTTGATTTTGGATTTACCCCCCCTCAGTCCCCCCCTTGCTAAGGGGGGGAAGCAAGAAGAATCACCCCTTGCTAAGGGGGGGAAGCAAGACAATCTAGGTATTGAAAAGCAGATTAAGAAGCGGTTGCCGCCGATCGTAATTGGTGCTCATTACGATACTGTACCCGGATCACCTGGGGCCGATGATAATGCTACTGGTGTTGCTGTTTTGCTGGAACTCGCAAGGGATATCGCATCTGGGCCGCTCAAATATCCTGTGCAATTAGTCGCCTTCGATATGGAAGAATACGGTTATTTGGGAAGCAGTCATCATGCAGCTAAATACAAGCAACAGCAAGAGTCAATCCGGTTAATGATTTCTTTGGAAATGTTGGGTTATTGCAACCACAATCCTAATTCTCAAAGCTACCCCGCTGGCTTGAAATATTTTTATCCAGATAGTGGTAATTTTATTGCTTTAATTGGCACTTTGCGGACGGTGCCCGATTTGATTAATTTGAGTGGCAAAATTCGCAAATCTGGTCAGCCCTGCGAGTGGCTACCGGTGCCGAATCGAGGTTTAATTGTGCCGGATACTCGCCGCAGCGATCATGTTCCTTTTTGGGATAATGGTTATCCGGCTATCATGGTGACTGATACTGCTAATATGCGAAACCCCCATTATCATCGAGAAAGCGATAAGATTGAGACTTTGGATTTGGATTTTCTGACTGGTGTTTGTCAGGGATTGGTTGAGGCTATTCGATATATATAGCAGTTTTATTTTAACGAACCGCGAAGGCGCGAAGGGCGCGAAGGAAGAAAGAAGAAGATGAGATAAAAACATATATGATTTTTATGAGTTTGAATTTATGAATTTTATGAATTGACTTCCAGATAATTTTGTAGAATAATTTTTATGGATTCACATAACAAAATTTAGGAAAAATATATGAATGCTGATTTTCCCGATCGCACTCGCTGGCAATTTTGGATCGATCGCGGCGGTACTTTTACCGATATTGTCGCCCAGCGCCCCGACGGTAAATTAGTCATTCACAAGCTGCTGTCGGAAAACCCGGAACGCTACACCGACGCCGCAGTCCAAGGAATTCGCGATATTTTAGGAATTGGCGCAGATGTTCCCATACCCGCGGCACAAATTGAAGCGATTAAAATGGGCACGACGGTGGCGACAAATGCTTTGCTGGAACGAAAGGGCGATCGCACAATTCTGTTAATTACTAAAGGTTTCGGCGATGCGCTGAGAATTGGTTATCAAAACCGCCCGAATATTTTCGCCCGCCACATTGTTTTGCCCCAGATGCTGTACGATCGAGTTATTGAAGTTGCGGAACGCTACAGCGCTCAAGGTGAGGAGTTGACTGCTGTCAATCCTGATTTTATTCCGTCTTTGCAGCAAGCATACGATGAGGGAATTCGCAGTTGTGCGATCGTATTCATGCACGGCTACCGCTACTCGGAACATGAAAAACAAGTTGCTAAAATAGCGAGAGAAATTGGCTTTACTCAAATTTCAGTATCTCACGAAGTTAGCCCGCTGATGAAATTAGTTTCGCGGGGAGATACTGCGGTTGTCGATGCTTATTTATCTCCGATTTTACGTCGATACGTCGAACAAGTAACCAGTCAGTTATCTCCTGTAGGGGCGGTGTCCCCGTGCCCGCCCTCCCCGTGCCCACCCCCTAAATTAATGTTCATGCAGTCAAACGGCGGCTTAGTGGATGCGGCACAATTTCAAGGAAAAAACAGTATTTTATCGGGGCCTGCTGGGGGAATTGTCGGCGCAGTTCAAACGAGCAAAAAGGCAGGTTTTGATAAAATTATTACCTTTGATATGGGCGGAACTTCGACAGATGTTGCCCATTTTAACGGCGAATACGAACGCGAATTTGAGACGGAAATTGCTGGGGTGAGATTGCGATCGCCCGTGATGGCAATTCACACTGTAGCAGCAGGCGGCGGTTCAATTGTCTTTTTTGACGGGGCTCGCTACCGCGTCGGGCCGGAGTCTGCAGGGGCCAATCCTGGGCCTGCTTGCTATCGCAAAGGCGGCCCCTTGACGGTGACTGATTGCAATGTGATGTTGGGGAAAATTCAACCGGATTTTTTCCCGAAAGTATTTGGATTGAATGGAGATTTGCCGATCGCCCCTGAGGTAGTAAAGCAAAAATTTGGGCAACTAGCGGGGGAAATTGGGGGCGAGAGGACACCGGAACAGGTGGCGGAGGGTTTTTTGGCGATCGCGGTGGAAAAGATGGCAAATGCTGTCAAAAAAATCTCGCTTCAGCGCGGTTACGATGTTTCGGAGTATACATTGTGCTGTTTCGGCGGTGCGGGCGGCCAACACGCTTGTGCGATCGCCGATGCTTTGGGGATGAAACGGGTGTTTATTCACCCTTATGCGGGTGTGTTGTCGGCTTACGGTATGGGTTTGGCTGATGTGCGGGCTATTCGCGAAAGGGCGATCGAGCAACACTTAAATGCAGAATTATTAGCTGATTTGCATCATATTTTAACTGCATTGGAGGCTGATGGAAAGAGGGAATTGAACCGCCCAGACGCAGAGGACACAGAGAAAGAGTCAGAGGTTTTAGTTATTAGGAAGCTGCGCTTAAAATATCAGGGAAGTGACTCGGTTTTGGCGGTAGATTTTGCTGACAATATTGAGGTCATGCAGGCTGAATTTGAAGCAGCCCACCGACAGCGTTACAGTTTTATTATGCCAGAAAAACCGCTGATTGTGGAAGCGGTTTCGGTGGAAGTTGTAGAAAGAATGGATGTGCCGGAAGCATCCACAATTTCCCCCTCTTGTGGGACGGACATCTTGCCTGTGCAACCAATCTCAACGGTGCAAATGTATGTTGGTGGCGGGTGGCGGGCAACGCCTGTTTATCACAGAGACGATTTGCGATCGCACCACTGCATTAGCGGCCCTGCTATGATTGTTGAGGCAACGGGAACCAATATCATAGAACCGGGCTGGGAAGCGGAAATCACCGAAAATAATGATTTAATTTTGAACCGCCGATGCACGCCGATGGAGGCAGATAATATCCGCGTTCATTCGGGTTTATCTGCGGTTAAATCCGATCCGGTTTTGCTGGAAATTTTTAATAATTTGTTTCGGGCGATCGCCGAACAAATGGGCGTCACATTACAAAACACAAGTTCCTCCGTCAACATCAAGGAACGTCTCGACTTTTCCTGTGCAATTTTCGACAAAAACGGGCAATTAGTTGCCAACGCGCCGCACATTCCCGTGCATCTCGGCTCGATGAGCGAAAGCGTTGAAGCTTTAATTTTAGCACAAGGCAATGCGATTCAACCGGGCGATGTTTATGTTTCTAACAATCCCTACAACGGCGGCACACACTTGCCAGATATCACCGTTATTACTCCAGTATTCGATCGTGATTCCTCCCTTCCTTTGTTTTATGTGGCCTCGCGGGGACACCACGCTGACATCGGCGGCATCACTCCCGGTTCCATGCCTCCTAACAGTACAACAGTAACCGAAGAAGGTGTATTGCTTGACAATTTTCTGTTAGTAAGCGAGGGCAATTTTCGAGAAAAAGAATTACTAGAACTTTTGACAGTGGGGAATTTTCCTGTTCGCAATTACGCTCAAAATATAGCAGATTTGCAAGCACAAATTGCTGCTAACAAGCGCGGCGCAGAAGAGCTGATCAAGATGGTAGAACATTATGGATTAGAGACTGTGCAAGCTTATATGGGCTTCGTACAAGACAATGCTGAGGAGTCGGTGCGGCGGGTAATTGAGGTTTTGAGTGATGGCGAATTTACTTATCCGATGGATAGTGGCGGACAAATTAAGGTAGCGATTACAATTGACCAATCTGCGCGCAGTGTAAAAGTAGATTTTACTGGCACTTCAGGTCAACAAGCCAACAATTTTAATGCTCCCGCTGCGGTGTGCAAAGCGGCTGTTTTGTATGTTTTCCGCACCTTGGTAGATGACGATATTCCTCTAAATGCGGGCTGTTTGAAACCTCTCGAAATCATCAATCCCGAAGGCTGTATGCTGAATCCTCGCTATCCAGCAGCGGTGGTTGCAGGTAATGTGGAAACTTCGCAAAATATTACCGATGCTTTGTATTGCGCCTTGGGAGTGATGGCTGCTTCTCAGGGAACTATGAATAATTTTACCTTTGGGAATCAGCGCTATCAATATTATGAAACTATTTGCGGCGGTTCGGGCGCTGGTGCCGATTTTGAGGGTACTGATGCGGTGCAAACTCACATGACTAATTCGCGTTTAACCGATCCCGAAGTATTAGAATGGCGGTTTCCGGTGTTGTTAGAAAGTTTTGAAATTCGGGCTAATAGCGGGGGGAATGGATCTCATCGCGGCGGTAATGGAGTTGTGCGGCGAGTACGGTTTCGGGAGGCGATGACGGCGGGAATTTTATCGGGGCGGCGGGTGATTTCTCCTTGCGGTTTGAATGGGGGGGAACCGGGGAAAGTTGGGCGGAATTATGTTGAAAAAGTTGATGGAAAAGTTGAGGATTTGGCGAGTACGGCGACTGTGGAAATGCAGCCGGGGGAGGTGTTTGTAATTGAGACTCCTGGGGGCGGAGGATATGGTTTTCCTAGCGAGGTTCACCGTTGATAGCCTTCATCGGCTGGTAAGTTTTGTTGATTGGCTGCTTGTTTGGAAATATAATTGCAGCGTTGATACTCTTGGTTGCCCGCATATTGCTTAATTCTAATAAACTCAACGTCGTGTTGCGAACAGAATTGGAGTAGTTGCTCCCACAAATCTACGTTAGCAGTAGGTTTCTGTTCGCTATTCTTCCAGTTATTAGCTTGCCAGCGCAGCGCCCAATTGTTGGCAATAGCCTCTACAAGGTAGCCGTTGTTATTATATAGCGTCACTTTACATCTTGTTTTGAGTGCTTTCAGGCCTTCAATTGCAGCAATAATATCCATACGATTGTTTGTAGTTAAGTGAAATCCGCCGGATAGTTCCTTTCGATGATTTTCATACAGCAAGATTACCCCATATCCGCCAGCACCGCTCGCCGTAGTTATACCGCGAGTATAGATGCTAACTTGTTTCAAGGTGCTCATGCTTGTGGGAATCCTTCAGGAAATACAAACATTTTTGGAAATAGAATGGAGGTCATAAAATTAGAATAAAATGAGAAGGTCTTTACCCTTGATATAACAAATTAATTCAATTTTTAGTGGTGCTGAGCTAAGAGAGTTTATATGTACTACTTTACATTAAAATAGCGTCACATACAATTTCAATGAATTTCAATCATATAATTAATTGAGTTAATTATCAACATAATTTGCCAGCACTTGCATCAAATGTATATCGTGTTGTAGAATCGGGCTGCACCAGCATTTATTCTCAAAGCTATTCCATAACTATTGTGCAAACCCCTAATTTTTCCGAACTCAACCATCCTGTGGTCAAATCCCTGTTCCATCACAGCGACCAGGAATTATTGACTCTGTTTCAAAACCATCCCGATCAGGGTCGCTTCTTCACGGCGATTTTTTGCCGCTACGCTCAAATTGTACACTCCCTGATTCGCCATTCCGTGCGATCGCCCGTACAAGGCGATTACCTGTTTGCCCACACTTGGCTGCACATCTATCACGAACTGCGAGGCCTCGATTTGCGCCGCGAGATCCAAGAGTCTGATGGCGGAAATCTCAGTCTCCAAAACTGGCTGATTAATGTCACCGCAGTCTGCATAAATCAAGCTGAATTGCCCCCTGTTGAGTCGATTCACTACTCTTTGCAATCGGCTCCGCCTCCCCTGTGGTGTTACGTCAAACAAGCCTTGGAATTGTTAGCGCCGCTGCCGCGTTTAGTGGTGTTGATGGCTCAGACTTTCCGCTGGAGCGAAACTCGCATTGCAGCTTATTTGCAAGCAGAAGGCGAAGCTATTTCGCCCGCTCAGGTAAAGGCTTTGCTGCAAAAAGGATATCAAAGTTTAGAATCCAACTTGCCGGAGGATATTCGGGCTATTTATCTAGATGAAAATCTCGATTATCAAGAAGCGCTTGTCTAGTATAGCGATCGAGGTTGTGGTTTCTCAAAAACCCGGTGTTTTGAAAATACTGGGTTTTTTAGCTATCATGTATAGCGGAATGTGCTTCGTCCGCACCCTACATTTTGATTTTTTCTGTAAGTTGTAATCATCTATTTTAGTTGAATACCAGCAATCCAAATATAAGAGGTGGAAATGGCTGTTTATCAAGTTCGGTTGGTGAATGAGGCTCTCGCGCTCGATCGCACGATCGCAGTACCAGACGACCAGTATATCTTAGATATGGCAGAAGATGCCGGCATCCGCTTGCCGAATGGATGCAAGCAAGGCGAGTGTTCTGCTTGCCTTGCCAAATTGCTGAACGGTGAAATCGACCAAAGCGAACAAAAGTTTTTGAAGCCGTCAGAATTGCAAGCTGGCTACGCTGTTACTTGTGTGGCTTACCCGCTTTCTGACTGCACTTTGGTAACTCATCAAGAACAAGTTTTATATCAAGCCGCTCTTTATTTTAAGTAAGAGGAAATCAGTTTTTTACCATTTTTTCTTCTAGCCTCGCGGGGCGCGGAATTTGTTTGTAATACCAATTTTAAAAAAGAATGCAACAGTATTCTTGTTCCCCCCCTTTGCAAGGGGGGGCTAGGGGGGGTCGAAGAGTGTTGCAAGATTTTAGAGAAATGGTATAAAAGAGCGAATTATATTCGCCGAGCTAATCGTTATCAAAGCAGATTTTGCGTCATGTAAGGTGCGTGACTCTCCAGCATATCGCTGTTAATTGAGTAACTAAAAAGTCACGCACCCTAATGAGTATAGATAAACCCACCCTTATAAATTCAGCAATTGTAGAATCCGCTTCATCGGAATTTCCGCCCAATCCAAGCGGTAATTAAGTTCGTAGGCTAGCTCGCCAACCGCTTTTTCCAAAATGTAAGCATCCAACAAAACTTGTAGTTCCGGTATAGATTTGGGCAAGAAATTGGCATCGCCTGCTGTTACCAAATAGCTGTTAAGAAAAGTGAGGCTGACCCAGCGGTGCCAAACGTTCGCCCACTGCTCCATCTCCGGGAGATTTTCAGGGCGAATCATGCCACTTTCTACTTCATTGCGGAGTGCCAAAGTAACAGCGTAACTTATAGATTGCAGCATTCCCGCAACATCTCGCAGGGGCGACCTCTTCATCCGCCGCTCGCTTAACGGTCGATTCCGTTCTCCTCCGAAATCAATAATTACAAAGTCTTTGCCTGTATAAAGAACTTGCCCGAAATGAAAGTCCCCGTGACAGCGAATTCTATCGGCCGTGATTCTCAAGTTCAAAATAGACTTGAAACGTTCCATGATCAACTCTTCGCGGTTCAGGAGCTTTTGAGCCGATTTTTGTACTTCTGGCGGCAGTTTGGACATCCGTTTTTTCAGCTCCAGCAAAGTTCTTCCGGCCAGATTTCTCATGTATTGATAAATGGAACGCTGGTAAAAGGAAGTGAAGTTTTCTGGGGCAAAAGCGGGATTTTCTGTGTCAGCAGCTAAAGCGAGGTGAAGTTCGGCTGTCCGCTGACCTAAAAGTTCGGCTGATGCTAAGTAAGAGCCGATGAGTTCGCGAGCTAATGCCGGAATTTCTAGCGATAAATCGGCGACTAGCGAGTTTTGCTGCCGCTGCTGTCCGGTCAAAGCGTTCGGTAAATAACTTTCGGGGGCCGTAGATAAATTCTCACCGGAATGCTTTGCTTCTACTGTCATTACTTGCTCGAAATAGTCGCGCAGTGTGTCTAAGGTATAAGACCAAGCATCTACGCTGTCGGGGATTAATTTTTGTAGGATTCCGACTGTAAGGACTTGTTTTGCTGGTGTGTGATATTCCAAGGCTCCGGCAATTGGAGCGTAGTGTTGGATCGAGTTGCGCTCTGTTAAAAAGCGTCCGATTTCTAATTCGGGGTTGATTCCTTCCTCGACTTTTCGCAATATTTTCAGGACGAAGCGGTCGCCGTAACCTGCGGATGTATTGCTTTGTTCTTTTTTGAACAGGTGAGGGTCGAGGTTGGATAAATCTTCTTCTGAGCTGAATGCAGTGTCGGCAATTCCTAGTAGTTGGCCAGCAGTACCTCTGTAACTGCGAGAATTGGCGATCGCCCCCAGCAGCGCGCTCAGAAAACCTTTTTCCCCAGCAGCATCAAATAGTACCCCGATTTCCTTGTTGGTTTCTGGGAAGTGCAGGCGCGCGATCGCCCGCTCGTCTACATCGCCTTTCATCTCTTCCCAACCTAAAGGCAAAACGTAAGTTTCCGGCATACCTTCAGTATAATTTAACTGCAAAAACAGAATGTAAACTTGAGATTCCTCCCCGGCACTATCTTTACATTCAATCGGTACAATCTCACTTATTTCTAATGATTGAATTGCCCGATCTGTACCGCTAAACCAGCGATTGCGCCGCAGGTATCCCGGCAAAATATTAAGCAGCATATCCCTTAACTGACTTGTAGCAAAAGCAGTTTTCCAATTGCCTATCACCGCCAAAGTAGGCAAGTCTGTGGGAACACCGTGCAGCGAAAAATCTTCGTGTTTGACAGTAAGAGTAAACCAGTAAAAAGTGTGAGGACTCAAGCACAAAAAGTAAGGCGACTCGCCAACTGGAGGAAACTCCGTGCGGCCGAAAATCTCCACTGGAACAGCACCTTTAAAGGGCGCAAGGTCTAATTCTGCCGTCTGGACGAAGCGTGACAAATTAGCCACTACGAGGATGTGTTCGTCTTGATAAGTGCGTACAAAAGCTAAAACTTTGCGGTTTTCCGGGTACAGAAACTCGCAAGTTCCACGGCCGAATGCTTGGAAGCGCTGCCTAATTGCAATCAGGCGTTTCATCCACCACCACAGAGAACTTGGATTCGCCCGCTGCGCGTCCACGTTAATAGATTCGTAGTGATATTCAGGGTCAACAATTGGCGGTGCGTACAGCCGCTGCGGGTTAGCACGGCTGAAACCGGCATTGCGATCGCCACTCCACTGCATCGGAGTTCTCACCCCGTTGCGATCGCCCAAATAGATATTGTCTCCCATGCCAATTTCATCGCCGTAGTAAAGCACCGGCGTACCCGGAAGAGACAGCAGCAAAGCATTCATCAACTCAATGCGGCGGCGGTTATTTCCCATCAAAGGAGCCAAGCGGCGGCGGATGCCCAAATTAATTCTCGCCTGAGTGTCTTGAGCGTAAACCCGATACATATAATCTCGGTCTTCATCACTCACCATTTCCAGCGTCAATTCATCGTGATTCCGCAAAAATAATGCCCACTGACAGTTATTGGGAATCTGCGGAGTTTGCTGGAGAATGTCGCTAATTGGGAAGCTATCTTCCATATACAAAGCCATAAATAAACGTGGCATCAGCGGAAAATGAAAGTTCATGTGACATTCATCGCCAGCCGCGTAATATTCAACCGCATCTTCCGGCCACTGATTCGCCTCAGCAAGCAGCATCCGGTTGGGGAATTTCTCATCTACGTGCTTCCGCAATTGCTTCAAGAATACGTGAGTTTCGGGCAGGTTTTCGCAGTTAGTACCTTCGCGCTCGTACAGGTAAGGCACCGCATCCATTCGCAGTCCGTCTACTCCCAATGCCAACCAGAAATCTACCACATCTAAGATGGCTTGGCGGACGGCCGGATTGTCGTAATTCAAATCGGGTTGGTGGGAATAAAAACGGTGCCAGTAATAAGCTTTTGCTACCGGATCCCAAGCCCAATTAGATGTTTCAAAATCTTGGAAAATAATCCGAGCCTCTTGATATTTTTCCGGGGTGTCGTTCCACACATAAAAATCTCTTTCGTTACTTCCTTTCGGGGCGCGGCGCGCTCGCTGAAACCAAGCGTGCTGGTCGGAAGTGTGGTTAACAATTAACTCAATAATGACCCTAATTCCCCGCTGGTGCGCTGCTTCTAAAAGGTCTTTAAAGTCCTCTAATGTGCCGTAAATCGGGTTGACGGTAGTATAGTGAGATGTATCGTAGCCGTCGTCTCGGAGCGGCGAGGGAAAAAATGGCAGTACCCAAATTGCTGTTACTCCCAAGTTTTGCAGGTAATCCAGTTTTTCTGTCAGTCCTCTAAAGTCGCCTATCCCGTCTGCATTGCTGTCGGCAAAAGCCCGAACTGGTACTTCGTAAATAATCGCGTCTTTGAACCACAAGGGGTCGTCATTTAACATTGAGTTTGGCATGATTTTTAGCGATGATTGGTAATTGAGAATTTGTACTTAAATTTTGGTAATTGGGATTTGTTCGTTCAAATCCAAACTGATAAATCATAACTTATAATTTGACCGCGATCGTCCTGCCAGCGGCAGACTTTTAATCGTAATTTATTAACGCAAAACTTATAACTTCTTAACTATAAAATCTCAACAATCTGTTTTGCTATTTCGGATACAGTTCACAATCCGGGTACTGTGCTAGCTACCGATGCGCGGTAGTGTCCACCCTACCAAGGCGTGTCAACTTAAGCCTGAAACCCCTCTGTATCTCTCGCTGGTAGCCCAGTCTATATCCCCCTAAATCCCCCTTGATAAGGGGGACGAAAGAGAACACTCTTGTCCCCCCCTTATTAAGGGGGGCTAGGGGGGATCGAGCCCTTGTTGACACTAAGCACACCCTACAGACTCAGGATTAGGTGCGGTATTTACTACCTGCCGGACGGTTGCCACGACATTACAGTACCTTGACGTTTATTAATAATTTTCGTTACATTAGTTTACATAAAGCAACAAAAGTTAAGTAAAAAGCAAAAATGACTATTGTAATCGCTCTTTTAATCGTCGGTTGGGTCGCGGCCTCAGTAATTGGCACTCAAGCATATTTCCTCGGGGAACAGTCAAAGCCCATCCACGAGCGGAATTGGAACGATGAATCTTTTGAACAACTAGCAAAATCAGTGACGGGAACAGAAATTGATTACCGCGTTCGCGTTCCTGCCTACAGCATGGATGCCTATGGTAGCAGCACCATGTCTAATTCTTGATAATATATTTCACCATTTTTAATAACAGGCAGGATGCCTGCTCCCCAAGAAAAATTGATTGTTTGTGGAACAGGCATCTTGCCTGTTCCTAGCTGTTTGGCAACTACAAACTGTTACCTGTCAGCGCTGGGCGAGAATCTTTTTTGCGAAATTGCAAAGTGTTATTTTCACAGTCGATCGCAATTGTATCGCCCTCCACAAACGCATTTTCCAGAATCTTGTTTGCCAGCGGGTTTTCCAGCTCCCGCTGGATGGCGCGTTTCAAGGGACGAGCGCCGTAAACCGGGTCGTAACCGACATCTGTGATATGGTTTTTCGCCGCATCTGACAGTTCCAAAGTAATTTTTTGCTCGGCCAACAAACGCTCGATCCGCTTCACTTGAATGCTGACTATTTGCCGCAGTTCCGTCTTGCTCAAAGTGTGGAACAAAATTATCTCGTCCACCCGATTGAGAAATTCGGGCCGGAAGTGCGATCGCAGCGCTGTCATCACCCGTTTTAACATCTGTTCGTACTCTTGGTCTGTCTCCCGTTCTTGAGTCAATAAATTTTGATTTTCACTCTTCTCGGCAGTATCGACTCGCTCGGCCGACACCTCAACAGTACCGTCGGCAGCCACTTTATAATCGGTCTTTTGGCTTGACAAATCTTTCGTTTCCTGCTTGCGAGTAGCAGGTTTTTTGACGGTTTTTTCCTTCTTAGTAAACACGTCTAAAATGTGGTCGCTGCCGATATTGCTAGTCATCACAATTACGGTATTTCTAAAGTCAACCACTCGACCTTGAGAATCGGTAATTCTGCCGTCATCCAACACTTGCAGCAAAATGTTAAATACGTCGGGGTGCGCTTTTTCCACTTCGTCAAACAGCACTACCGAATAAGGATGTCTCCGCACTGCTTCCGAAAGTTGTCCCCCTTCATCGTAACCGACATATCCCGGAGGAGCTCCTACCAACCGGGAAACGCTGTGCTTCTCCATGTATTCCGACATATCGATGCGGACGATCGCATCATCGCTGTCAAACAAAAACTCCGCCAACGCCCGCGCTAACTCAGTTTTTCCGACGCCTGTCGGGCCCATAAACAAGAAAGAGCCGATCGGCCTTCCGGGGTCTTTCATGCCCGCCCGAGCGCGCCGAATTGCCGCCGCCACGGCTGTTACAGCTTCCTCTTGACCGATAACTTTTTGGTGCAAGTGTTTTTCCAATTGCAGCAATTTTTGGCGTTCGGATTCTAACAACCGGTTAACCGGAATGCCCGTCCATTTGGCGACAATTTCCGCAATATCGCCCTCAGTAACTTTTTCGCGCAGCAGGGAAGAACCTTGAGCTTGCTGTTTCAAAAGTTCCGCTTCTTTCGCTTCGCGATCGCGCACCGCCGTTTCCAACTTGCCGTACTTTAACTGTGCGGCTTTATTCAAATCGTAAGCCCTTTCTGCTTGTTCAATTTGCACTCGCAGTTGGTCTTCTTCTGCTTTCAATTTATTGATTGCATCCAACAACTGCTTTTCGCCCAACCACTGAGAGGACAATTTTTCCTGCTTGACTTTTAAGATGTCAATCTCAGATGTGATGCGTTCGACGCGGAAGCCGAGCCCAGGGGCTAGAGCACCTTTTCCTTCCCCTTCGATCGACAATTTTTCCATTTCCAACTGCATCACCCGGCGGTCAATGCCTTCCAATTCCACAGGTTTAGAGGTAATCTCCATTTTCAAGTGGGCGGCCGCTTCATCTACGAGGTCGATCGCCTTGTCCGGCAAAAAGCGATCGGAAATATAGCGGAAAGACAGAGTTGCAGCAGCTACCAGGGCCGAATCAGTAATTTTTACCCCGTGGTGGCGTTCGTAACGGTCTTTCAATCCGCGCAAAATCGAAACAGTATCTTCAACGCTGGGTTCGCCAACAAATACTTGTTGAAATCGGCGTTCTAGTGCAGGATCTTTTTCAATATTCTTGCGGAATTCGTCGAGAGTTGTAGCGCCGATGCAGCGCAGTTCGCCTCTGGCTAACATCGGTTTTAACAAGTTTCCCGCATCCATCCCCGAACCGGAACTGCCACCGCCGCCAGTACCGACAACGGTGTGCAATTCGTCAATAAATAGGACAATTTGCCCGTCGGAATCGATGACTTCCCGCAGAACAGACCGCAATCGTTCTTCAAATTCGCCCCGGAATTTGGCCCCAGCAATTAAACTGCCCATGTCGAGGCTAAATAGCTGGCGATTTTTCAAAGATTCCGGTACGTCGCCGTTGACAATTCGCTGGGCTAAACCTTCGGCGATCGCAGTTTTTCCAACTCCGGGATCGCCAATTAACACCGGATTGTTTTTTTGACGGCGGGAAAGAACTTGTACCACGCGGCGGATTTCCTCATCGCGGCCGATTACTGGGTCGAGTTTGCCGGCTTTGGCGGCTTCTGTCAAATCGCGGCCGTACTTGCTGAGGGCGTCGGAGCTAGCTTCGCCATCTTGCTCTTGGGCTTTAGCGCTGCTGCGGCTGGCTTTCCCAGTTTCGGAATTTTTTTCTTGGGCTTTAGTAGTGGCGCGGACTGATTTGATTGCTTCTTCGAGTTTTGGTCGATCGAGCGTACCGGCTGGGGGTTTGCGATCGTAACCGGGGCGGCCCGGCGGGCCGTCGCCTTTTGTCAGCAACCTGCGACCGACTCGTTCGTCTTCTACTAAACCAATTAATAAATGTTCAACGGCGATAAAATTATCTTGCCAAGCCGCCCTGGTGGCCTCGGCAACATCTAACATCACTTCTAAGCCGCGGCCGAGGTATAGTTGGTCAGCGTTGGCAACTCTGGGCTGTCGTTTGGCAAAAGCATCTAACTGCTGGGCAAAGCGGGCGGCATCGACTCCAGCTTTGCTGAGAATGCTGTTGGCCTGACCTTGCTGTTCGAGAAGGGCGATGGCTAAATGTTCAACCTCTAGCTGCTGATTGGCAAAGCGGCGGGCTACATCCTGGGATTTGACAATGGCTTCCCAGGCTTGATCTGTAAATTTGCTAGGGTCTGTTGGCTGCACGTTAGTTCCTCGCAATCAAGGGGATTCCTGTTGTTATCCGTTAATACATCGTCTCACAACCATCATAATCTTTAAACAGGATTGTGAATTTATGAGTGCGGTTAACTAGGGGGGAAGTTGTGACCTAATTGACCTCTTACAAAAGCTTACAGTCCGCAATCCACCCCGAAATTTGGTGCGGTCAGACCGACTCTGGCGATATCCTTCGGGATAGGTTGGCTGGCCGTACTTATAAAAATATTGCCACAAACAAGATTTTTTACCGGCTGAGATTTATGCTATTTCCCACTTACCAATTTTTAGTATTTTTCCTAATTATTTTTAGCCTGATCGTCTCTGTGAAACCCCAAGTCGATTTGTATAAAATTGTCTTGTTAGTTTCCAGTTTATTATTTTATTCCTTTTGGAGTTTCGACTTTCTCTTGCTCCTCGTTTTCTC
Source organism: Microcoleus sp. MON2_D5 (assembly GCF_036701905.1). Classification (NCBI taxonomy): domain Bacteria; kingdom Bacillati; phylum Cyanobacteriota; class Cyanophyceae; order Oscillatoriales; family Microcoleaceae; genus Microcoleus; species Microcoleus sp. MON2_D5. The sequence goes on along the minus strand of NZ_JAUBRM010000020.1, from coordinate 66,134 downwards.
TACAGCCTATAACTATATCACTCTTCGGGTTCTGTGCAACAGTAAGTATAAAAAACTTGCTTTAATCTCCGGCTTAGTTTTCAACATTGCCTATCTCGGCATCTTTAAATATTGCAACTTCTTTGTAACTTCTTTATTTGAGATACTGAACCACCTACAAATTCCAGCCAGCTTTCCAGTGTTGCAAATAATCGCCCCCGTCGGCGTGTCTTTCTACACTTTTAGAATAATTTCTCATTTGATCGACTGCTACCAGCAAAAAATACCCTGTCCAAAATTTATAGACTATGCCGCCTACATTACCTACTTTCCGCAAATTGCCTCCGGGCCAATCTCGCGAGCTCCCGAATTTTATTGGCAGCTAAATTCACCGAAAAAATACGACTATCAAATTGAAGAAGTTATAGTTTTGATTTTGTCGGGACTCTTCAAAAAATATACTTTAGCCAGCTTTTTGTTTAACTTCACTGACTTGCCATTCAAAGTCCCCCAGCAGTACAGCAGCATCGATTTAATCCTGGCGGCAATTTCCTATTCCTGTTTAATTTACGTAGATTTCAGCGGCTATTCAGATTTAGCCAACGGCATCTCCTGTTTGCTGGGTTTCCAACCCATTGCCAACTTTAATATGCCATACCGATCGCTCAGCCTGCAAGAATTTTGGAAAAGGTGGCACATCAGTCTTTCCGAGTGGCTGAGGGATTACCTTTACTTTTCCTTGGGCGGCAACAAATACGGCAAGTCGAGAAAGTACCTAAATCTATTTTTAACAATGGCGATCGGCGGATTTTGGCACGGCGCAGGTTTAAACTTTATTTTCTGGGGAGCAATTCACGGTTTAGGATTAATTGTCAACCATTTATGTAAAGATATCCCCCAAGCTATCCACTTTAAATTAGACTATGCCTTTCCCAGATTTGCTAAATTTTGCAGTTGGTTGTTAACATTTAGTTTTGTTACTTGTAGCTGGGTATTTTTCGGCACTCCAAACTGGGAAATTGCGGCGAGTTTTTTTGAAGGAATTGTCAATCCTGCGGTAGCCACTTTTCAATTTAACTTTTGGCAATTGTATTTAGTAATTGCAGTCATTGGCGCGATCAACTTGTGGGGCGATCGCATCGCGAAACTATTGCAAACCTTATTGTCATTAAAAAACATTTTCTTTCGGGTTGTCTTAGTTTCGCTGCTCGTGTATACTATCTTGATGTTGGGGCCTAGTACCGTTCCGCCTTTTATTTACTTTAATTTCTAAGAAATATGAAAGACCGGGAATTTTTGCTAATTGTTACTTCTGTCATTCTCACTTTAATATTTTCCAACTTATCATTATTTCTAAAAAGCTTTGCTTCAACTCCTTTCGCCAGTCCAGAAATCAAAGAAGCCGCGCGCCTGCTCGAAATAGACGGTTTCCGAAAATCCGAACAAGCTTTTTGGAGCCAAATTAAAGATATTAACTTCGATACCCTCCCCCAAGAACCAGAAATTCCTCCTGTCAAAACCGAAACCAAAGCGGCCGTTGAACCCCCAAAGCCTGCTACTGCTAAAAAACAAACCCCAGCTAAACCTAAACTGACCAGACCTTATCGCAGATTTTTATTTATTGGAGATTCCGTAATGTTCGACTTAGGAATTCAACTCCAGTACACTCTTAAGAAAAAATACAATATCGCCGATACGAAAATTGACTACAAGGTCTCGACCGGATTAAATCGGATAGATTATTATGATTGGTATGCCAGAACTCGCCAAATTATTAATAATTACCAGCCGGATGTAGTGATAGTTTTCTTTGGAGCCAATGACCGTCAAAACATCACTGATTTTCAAGGAAAAGCCTGGGTCGTCATGAGCAAACAATGGCAAAAAGCTTATCAAGAAAGAGTTGAAAAATATGCCAATTTACTTGATTCGTCATCGGTGAGAAAAGTGTATTGGATAGGTCAATCCATACCTAACAAATCTTCGTATATCAAAGCTTTTCCTATTATGAACGATATTTATAAAAATGCCAGCCAATCTTCATCAAAAATTGAATATATTTCGACCTGGGAGACTTTTGGACAAGCCGGAAAATTTGTTCCTGTAGTTGCTAATAAATCGGGTAAGCGAGGTTATGTAAAAAATAATGACGGCTTGCACTTTACCTCCCACGGGGCTCAAATTATCAGCGACTTAATCGTTGACCAAATGGTGAGCGACAAAATCTTAAAACTTCCGGCAAAAAAATAAATATAGTAGGTTGGGTGTCGTGACCCAACCTAAAATTTTGACATTTCACCGATCACTGCAAAATTATATATTTAGTTCGGGACGCACATTTGCCTTGCTCAAGCCGGTTTATAAGAAAAATAGGGGCTTTAGTTAGGAGCAATTTACCCGTGAAACCGGGTTTATAACTCCCTAGGCGTCCAGGACTAATATTGACAAAAAGCCCCAGTAGATGTAAAGTTGAATTCAGCATCAAAGAATGGCGTCCATATCTACCAATTGTCATGGCGACCAATTATGACGAGGAATCTGGGGAAAGTCGATCGCAGTAGCATCCCTGAGTCGATCGGGTGCAGCGGCACAGCGCTAATCTTCATTCTCAATAAATATACTCAACCCTGGCAAAGAATAAACATAGTTGAAAAAATCCTGCAACAGTGCGGCAGCGAGCCTTTTGCTGAAGTTGTGGGCGTAGCGAAAAGCGGAATATTCAGAGAAAATATACCCGAACCCGTCAGAAAACCGCATCCGAATTTGCTGTTTCGCGCTTTGGGGATTCAGGCATTGGGGAAGGTGCGAGATGAGCTGAGATCGAGTGAGAGAGAAGCTAGAGCAAGTGATTTTAGCAAAAATCTGCTGGCGGCGTTAGAACAGGAAGCGCGAGGGGGATCGACTCCTTTAATTCGGTGGTCTGCGGCTGTTAGTATTAAGTCCATTTGGTTGGATGAAGCAGGGCAAAGACAAGACAAGGAATGTGCTGTCAATGTCACAATCAATGCAGGGGAAATTGAGCGGCTGGTTGTAGAAGAGCAAATTAAACTGTTAGCAATCAACAAATTTGCTTTGGGCGACAGTAGAAATGATAGCAGTAAGGAATATGAGAATTGTCTAGATTTTTGGGTGTACGGCCCGAGCTGGCTGCTGCCGGGTATGCCAATGGATTGCGAAGAATATCTGTTTTGGATCGAGAGAGTATTTGCGGCGATCGCAGTTACGGGTTCGTACAAATTGAATCCCAAAAAGGATGCAGCAGTAACCAACTTTTTGGAAGCGGCAGAAAATAATTTTAATGACTTGGAATTCTCCAAAATACTTGCCAAAATTTTTGAGTTCCTGCACCACCCGGAAGCGAGAGTCAAAAATCTAGCTGCAATTATTTTAGAACCTTACAAAGACAAGCTTGACCGGAAATCGGCGCTGATTCTGACAGCCCTAGTATATAAATTTAATGTAGTAAAAAATCAGCCCTTAGAATGTCTGACTATTCCCGAAATAGAGGAGTGCAAAGCGTCACTGTATCGAGATAAAATCGAAATTGACAAGGTGTATAGTGAGGCTTTGTCGCTGTGCGGCGATCGGGATGTCGAGATGGCAAGTTTCTTGTCAGCTAAACAGAGTGAAGACCAAAATACGGTAGACGAGCAGATCAACAATCTCAGCAAGTTAGTTAAGTCGATCGTAGATTGCCAGAGCTTGTTAGATGCTAATAGGGAACTTTTGTATTTGACTATAGAGCGGCTGCAAAAATGGGATTACACCCTAGGCCATAAACTGTCTGTGCACCGCAAGAAACTCCAAAACCTCAGTTTTGACAAAAGCACCTCCGAGCAGTGCATAAACCTCGACAACGAGCTAAATTCTATCAGAGATTCTTTGCAATATACTTTGTATGAAGTCATATCCAAAATTAACAGCCTAATTAGAGATGTAGAAGTTTCAGTCTCTAAGAATAATAAGACGGCCACAGATATGTTTAAGTGGACATGGGTATTGTTGGGGGTGTGGTTTTCAGTAGGCCTGCTCTTGTATGTATCGGATTCAGTGATTAACTCAATGTTTACCGTCAGCTACACAAGCGAATTTGTAGTTTATTGGACTATTTTATTTATTGTGATGGTGGTATTTTTGTTAGTATTAGCTGTATTTTTTTCGGCGATCGCTGCTTTAGAAAAGCGCCGAGAATCTAAATTAATTCCTCAATTTGAGAGCTTAAGCCAAATAGGCACCAGTTTTTCTATTTTGTGGCAAAAGAGTTACTTGCAGCAGTTTGTACCGTCGGTGCGATCGAATTAAAAGTGTTGAAAACCCCTAAATCCCCTCAGTAGGGTGCGTCACAGAAAGAGTTTCAGCTTAACTCAAAAAGTTTGTTTCTGACGCACCCTACCAGGACTAGGAGGACGAACTCTAAGATGCGCTCGCCGCACTTACTTTCTGGGCATTGCTACCTTGATTTGCCAGTTGAATTAATTCAACTTTATATCCATCTGGGTCTTGCACAAAAGCGATGACTGTTGAACCGTGCTTCATCGGGCCGGGTTCGCGACTGACTTTACCGCCGCGAGCTTTAATTTCTTCGCAAGTACCGTAAATGTCGTCAACGCCGATCGCAATATGACCGTAAGCATCTCCCAAATTGTACTCTGTGACGCCCCAGTTGTATGTTAACTCCAAAACTGTAGTGTCTGATTCGTCGCCGTAACCGACAAAAGCCAGAGTAAATTTACCGTCTGGATAGTCCTTTTGCCGCAGCAATTTCATGCCCAGAACCTCGGTGTAAAATTTGAGGGATTCTTCCAGATTGCCGACTCGGAGCATCGTGTGTAGTAGTTTCATTTAGCTCACTCCAAATTTTTTAAGCTTCCTCAATTTTAGCGATATCTCGCTGGAAAAAACCGCGCCGGCAAAGTTTACCTGGTTTTAGCTTGCTTTTTACTGAACAAAAACCACCACAGTTCTAAACCAATTAATGTCAATCCGCCTGCTGTTACGCCAATTTTTAAACTTAACGGCTGTTCGATATGCCGAAATTGAGCGGTTGATTTGGCAGGATGGATTGATATTTGATTGGCTCGAACTCCCGATGCAATTCCGAGCATAATTCCTAAACTGCCGAGGCTTCCTAAGATTTGGCGTTGATTCAACATTTTTTAAATTTCTCCTAGTTTATGCAAGAGATGTGCGTTAATAAATCGCGGAATTGTGCGCCTTGCCTACCAGGAGGTTTGGGGAAACTCCTAATTTAGCCACTAGATTTGGCTTGAAAATTCCGCAATCGCAAAGCATTACTAACTACAGAGACTGAACTGAAAGTCATTGCTGCACCGGCGATAATTGGATTTAGCAGCCAGCCAAAAATGGGGAACAAAATGCCAGCCGCAATCGGTATTCCAGCGATGTTATAAATAAACGCAAAAAACAGATTTTCGCGGATGTTCCGCATGGTGGCGCGGGAAAGTTTAATTGCTGTAACTATGCCTTGCAAATCTCCTGAAATTAAGGTAATGTCGCTGGCTGCGATCGCCACATCGGTGCCGGTGCCGATCGCAATTCCCACGTCTGCTAAGGCCAAAGCCGGCGCGTCGTTAATCCCGTCTCCCACCATCGCCACAATGTTTCCTTCCCTTTGCAGGGCTTGAATTTGAGCTGCTTTTTGGTCGGGTCTAACTTCGGCAAAAACCCGAGTAATGCCCACGGATTGGGCGATCGACTCTGCAGTCGCGCGATTATCCCCCGTCAGCATCGCCACCTCCAAACCGAGCTTTTGAAGCGCTTTCACCGCCTGCGCTGACGACGGTTTGAGGGCATCCGCAATGCCAAGAATTGCCTCTATTTTGCCCTCGGAGGCCATCCAAACAACCGTTTTGCTCGCAGCTTCCAAAGCTCTCCCGCGCAGTTCCAGATATTCAGTATCGCAGCCTAGTTCCTGCATCCACCTCAGCGTTCCCAGGGCGATCGACTTTCCGCCTACAACCCCTCGAACACCACTTCCCGCGATCGCCTCAAAATCCTTAACATCCGTCAAATTCACCTCTTGAGATTGAGCGTACCTCACAACAGCTTCCCCCAAAGGATGCTCCGAATTTCGCTCTACAGACGCAGCCAATTGCAGCAACTTTAACTCATTGCTGTTCGCCGTTCCCCTAATTGTCACAAAATCAGTTACAGTCGGCTTGCCTTCGGTGAGAGTTCCTGTTTTATCTAACACGATAATTTGGATTTTGTGAGCCAATTCTAAACTCTCGGCTCCTTTAATTAAAATTCCATTTTCTGCACCTTTACCAGTTCCCACCATCACAGCAGTCGGAGTCGCCAAACCCAAAGCGCACGGACAGGCAATAATCAGCACTTCCACCATTGTTACCGTTGCAAAAGTGATGTTTCCAGTCGCGTTAAACCATATAATAAAAGTAGCTAAAGCGACGGCAATTACTGCGGGGACAAACCAAGCAGTCACTTGGTCGGCTAACTTTTGAATCGGTGCTTTTGAACCCTGTGCGTCCTGCACCATCTTGACAATTTGAGCTAAAAATGTATTTTTGCCAACTCTTGTCGCCCGAAACTTGAAACTGCCAGTTTTATTAATTGTGGCTCCGATAACTTCGTCGCCAAGCTGCTTTTTGACAGGCAAACTTTCTCCCGTAACCATTGCTTCGTCTACCGTCGAAGCACCCTCCATTACCTCTCCATCTACGGGGATTTGCTCTCCCGGCCGCACCTGCACGACATCGCCAATTTCCACTTGGGCGATCGGCACTTCCAACTCTTCCCCGTTGCGAATTATCCGAGCAGTTTTTGCTTGCAAACCCATGAGTTTGCGAATCGCTTCGGAAGTCTCTCCCTTCGCCCGATTTTCTAGGGTTTTCCCCAACAAAATTAAGGCGACAACGCTGGCGGCAACTTCGTAGTAAACGCTAGGAGTCAAACCTTGGGCAGTCAAGAAACCGGGAAAAAAGGTCACAAATACAGAATAAAAGTAAGCAGCACTCGTTCCCAAGGCAATCAAGGTGTCCATTGTCGCCACCCGCCGTTTTAGGGATTTCCAAGCTCCTACATAAAACGATTTGCCGCACCAAAATTGTACGGGGGATGTCAGCACTAATTGCAGCCAAAAATTGTGCAGCCATGCGGGAATAAATGGCAGGTGCAAGCCGGTCATCGCTGGAATAGCGCCCACAACCAGCAGGATGCTTATGATACCTGCTGTCCAGAGTTTCCGCTGCAAGTTTTGAGATTCCGATTTGCGATCGGCTTGTTCGGAATCATCCTCTACAGCCGCCATTTCTTGAAGTGGCAAAGCTTGGTATCCCGCATCATCAACCGCCGATTGAATTGTTTCTAAGTTGGTTTGCTTGGAGTCGTATTGGATGCTTGCTTGTTCCATCCCAAAATTGACATGACACTCCATTACGCCGGGAACAGATTGAATTGCTTGCTCGATAGAGGAAGCACAAGAAGCACAACTCATGCCCCGCAATTTAAGTGTGAGATTGTCCATATATGCCATCCTCAATGAGACATTTACCCTTTGTCTTTAAATAGTTGGATAGCCCGCCGATGCGATCGCTTTCCTAACTTCACTTTCCGACTTAGCGGTTTGAATCGTGAGCACTTTTGTCTTGAGATCCGCCTCAACCGTTGAGGCTGAGTCAATGGCTTGGACTGCTTTTGTGATTGTAGTCGCACAAGCAGAACAAGCCATCTTAGGAACTTTTAGCTTTAAAGTCATAATTTGAACCTCAGCAGAAACTACTCTGCTCAATCAATGAATTAACTCCATTGTAAAGTCTCCAGTAAACTGGAGAGTCAAGGGGAATTGCGAAATAAATCAGGAATTATGAAAAAACTGGTTTGACACGCTACCCCTAGGGGTAAGGTACGCACTGTGCACCCTACATAATTAGGTTCAAGTCAGTCCTGTAAATCTTAAATTTGAGTGCGATCGGCGGCACAGCAATAATTATTTACAATTGCGACTCATAAATTTCATCCTAATTTCATTTATATGTGGAAAGCTGAAGATAAATGGCAGTTTTCAGCATATAAAAATCTATGAAACCAATTTCATTAAAAACAGGCTTTGCAGCCCTGATATTGACCGCCGCAGCCGCTTTAACCAGCGGAGTGCTTGCAGCTTGTTCAAAAGCCCCTTCCAGCGAAACTCAAGCCCCAAATGTTACGGCTGCAACCGAAGCAAACAAGAAGCAAGACGTGGCACAAGGCGGCGGCATGGGTGGCATGAATCATGGCATGAATCATGGCATGAATCACAATATGTCAATGGATTTAGGCCCGGCTGATGCGGACTACGATGTGCGATTTATTGATGGCATGACAGTACACCATCAAGGTGCTGTAAACATGGCTAAAGAGGTACTCAATAAATCCAAACGTCCTGAAATGAAAAAACTAGCAAATAACATTATTGCTGCTCAGAACCGCGAAATCAATCAAATGAAAGAGTGGCGAAAAGCTTGGTATCCCAAAGCTAGCAGTACCCCGATGGCTTATCACGCTCCAATGGGTCACATGATGGCAATGACTCCCGAACAAATGCAAAGCATGATGATGAGCATGGATTTAGGGGCGGCTGACGACCAATTTGACTTGCGATTTATCAATGCGATGATTCCTCACCACGAGGGAGCTGTAGTGATGGCTGAAGATGCTTTGAAGAAATCGAAACGGTCAGAAATGACAAAATTATCTCAAGAGATTCTGAGTTCGCAAAAGCAAGAAATTGAGCAAATGAAACAGTGGCGGCAAGCTTGGTATAAACAGTAGAAAGTCGGCGCGGGAATTTAGCCTAATATCTGTAGGGCCGGGTTCACTCAAATATAAATCGTAAGTAAAAAAGATAAACCCGCCCCGCCCTGTTGGTAAACCCGTTTCAATCTGCGGTTTTTCGGGGTAGTTTATAACATCATATCGGGTGATATATTCCGCCTCGTGGCGGGTTTATGAATATCAAGGTTGTGATATTAAATATCTTGGTGAACTCGCCCTAGATAAACGATGTTGATTTAACCTATTTCATCCTGATTTCATATTTGTCTGCCAAACTGATCGGTGAGTTCAGATTCGCCCCTACTCAATCATGCACTCTTGCCACTATTTCGCCTCCCCAATAAAGCTCTGCCGCTTTTCTGGCTTACTCCTGAGCCTCGCGTTCCTAACTTCTCACGCCGCTGTTTTTGCCCACGCTGGCCACGGAGATGAATTTCACCAAAGCGGCGAAACAACTCAAACTCCTGCTGCTATTTCTGTTGATGCCGAAACAGCAAAACGATTAGGAATTAAAGTCTCCCCTGCAGCTCGCCAGCGACTAGATATCGGCATCAAAACCACAGGACAAATTGAAACTTTGCCCAACCAAAAAGTTGAAGTGACGGCTCCTGTTGCTGGGAAAGTAGTAGAGTTGCTGGTTAAGCCTGGGGACAAAGTGTCAAAAGGTCAAGCCCTTGCGGTTTTATCGAGTTCAGAATTAGGACAATTGCGGGTTGAATCTCTCTCGAAACGTGCCGAAGCTGAGGCAGATTTGCAGCAAGCGGAAGCGGATCTAAAACTAGCACGAGAAAATTACGATCGCCAACTTCAAATATCCGCAGCAGAAATCGCCCAAGCCAAAACTCAACTGACAGCAGCAACCAAGCAGTATCAGCAAGAGCAAGACTTGGTAAACAAGCGTTCAGTTGTGCAAGCCGCTAAAGAAAACTATCAGCGTCAAGTTGAAATAGCGCAAGCCGAAATAGCGCGGGCAGAAACAGAATTAACTGTTGCTAAAGAACAGTTCGCTCGCGACAAAGAATTAGTGGCATCAGGGGCGATCGCGCGGCGCACAATGCTGGAATCGCAAGCCCACTTCGCCGAAGCACAAGCCGCTGTTGCTAAGGCAAAAAGCCGTCCTGAAGTTATCAAAGCCGAAACCGAAATTAAACAAGCCGAAGTAGACCTCCCAATGCGGGAATTGCGGGAATCTCAAGGCAGAGTAGCAGAAGCAAAAGCTCAACTTACCAGAGCTCAGAGCCGCCGGGAAGTCCTAGAAGCCGAGAACCAACTCAAACGCGGCCAAACTGCCGTCGAAGTCGCTCAGTCGCGCATTCGCTTGGCTGACGCAGCCTATCAAGCGCGGCTGCAACAATTAGGAACTGCTGCCAACGATCGAGGACTCGTTACCGTAGTTGCTCCGATTTCCGGGACGGTAGCCGATCGCGAAATCACCCCAGGAGAGTCAGTAAACGCTGAAAAACCGTTGATGAGTCTCTTAAATGACAGCCGCGTTTTTGCCACAGCCAATATTTACGAAAAAGACCTGAATCAAGTAAAACAGGGTCAGGAAGTCAGGGTAAAAGTCGCTAATTTACCCGATCACACTTTCAATGGAAAAATCGCCTTGATTGGGTCATCCGTAGAAGGAGAAACGCGGGTTGTGCCGGTGAAAGCAGAACTAGATAATATTAACGGCGAATTAAAGCCCGGACTGTTTGCGGAGTTGGAGATTTTAACCGACAAAACTGCAACAAATATTTTAGCAATTCCGACTGCGGCGGTAGTGGATGTTAGCGGTAAAAAAACCGTTTATCTCCAAAATGGCAATGCTTATCAAGCGGTTGAAATTGAACTCGGTCAAACTGCCGGAGATTTAGTTGAAGTGAAGAGGGGTTTATTCGAGGGAGATTTGATAGTAACGCAGCGAGCACCTCAACTTTACGCACAATCTTTGCGGGGCGACAGCAAGCCCTCAAAAGACGAGGCAAAAAAAGAGACTTCTCCCAAGCTAACAGAGGTTAATTTTAATAATTTACCCGTGTCTTTATGGTGGGCGGGAATAGGGGGAGGAGTTGCGATCGCATCCCTGACTTTCACAGCCGGCGTGTTGTGGGGAAATCGGCGCAAATTGCCAGCAATAGCAGCGGATTCTGGAAACAATGCTACAAATAATGGTTTTTCCGCCTCAACATCGACCTGGGACGATGAATTGCTATTACACAATGACAACCATCACGTTAAAACTCAAGAGGCAGAAGTCAAGAGTTTAAAGTAACAGCACGACACGGAAGTCACGGATACACGGATAGCTGTTTTTATCAATGCCCAATGCCCAATTCCCAATGCCCAATTCCCAAATTATTAAATGTTCAGCACAATTCTCAGATGGGTAATTAACCGTCGCTGGCTAGTCGTTGTCGCCACCATTATTGTTAGTCTGTGGACATTTTCTATCATCCCCCAAATGTCGCTTGATGTCTTCCCTCCTTTTGCACCCCCGCAAGTCGAAATTCAAACCGAAGCACCGGGTCTCGCACCGGAAGAAATCGAGTCTTTGGTAACACTACCGATCGAAAGTGCAATTAACGGAACTCCTGGGGTAACAGCAGTGCGATCGTCTTCGGCTGTGGGCCTTTCTGCGGTTAAGGTAATCTTTGATTGGGGAACTGAAATTTATCAAGCGCGGCAGTTGATAACAGAACGGTTGCAGCAAGCGCAAAGCAAACTCCCCGCCGGAGTAGAAACACCGCAAATTTCTCCGACGACTTCTCCTGTCGGCACTGTTATTACCTATGCTTTTACATCAGAAACTACTCCTTTGATGGAAGTGCGCCGTCTAGTTGATTGGCAAGTCACAAATCGGCTTTTGGCAGTGACTGGGGTTGCTCAAGTCGTGGCTTACGGCGGCGAAGAAAGGCAGTATCAAGTATTAGTAGAACCTGCAAAGTTGAAAGCTTTTAATGTGTCCTTGCAGCAAGTTGCCGAAGCGGCGGCGGCTGCGAATGTTAACGCGCCGGGGGGGTATTTAATTACGCCGGATCGAGAAACTTTAATCCGGGGGGTGGGGCGGATTGAGTCTGTGGAAGATTTGCAGCAATCGGCGATCGACTCTCGCCACGGAACGCCCGTCAGAATTGGTGATGTGGCTGATGTCAAGATTGGTGCTGCTATCAAGCGGGGCGATGGCAGTTTTAACGGCAAAAAAGCTGTGATTGTGATGGTAAACAGACAGCCAGTTGCTGATACTCCGACGGTAACGAAAGCGGTTGAGGCAGCAATGGCTGAGGTGCAGCAAGCTCTGCCAAAAGATATTAAAGTTACTGTGACTTTCCGACAGGAAGAATATATTAATTCCTCGGTGGAGAATGTGCGATCGGCTTTAGTTGAAGGCAGTATTATCGTCACCCTTATTCTCATCCCGTTTTTGATGAATTGGCGCACTCTGGCGGTTGTTTTGCTGGATTTCTTTCTGACTTGGCTGTTGGCGCTGCTGGCGATGTATTGGCTGGGGCTGGGGCTGAATACGATGACTTTGGGGGGTTTGTCGGTGGCGATCGGCACTGCGATCGACGATGCGATCGTTTATGCGGAAAATACCTACCGCAATTTGAGAGAAAATACGTCTTCTCTGCATCCGCGCCCGGTGATGGATGTGATTTTTGACGGCAGTCAAGAGGTGCGCGATTCGTTAATTGGAGCGACTGTTATTGGGATTGTGGTGTTTTCGCCAATTTTTACTTTGCCCGGTGTAGAAGGTCGGATTTTTACGCCTATGGGGATTACTTATTTGGTAGTTGTTGTGATTTCTAGTCTGGAGTCGCTGTTAATATCTCCGGCCCTTTGCGCTATCTTGTTGCCTACCAAACGCATGAGTGCTGCGGAACCTTGGCTGCCAAGAATTTGCAAGAAAATATATCATTTTTTTATACAATTGTCAATGCGCTATTCGGGAATTATTTTAGCTTTAGCGGCTGCTAGCATGGTGGCGGCATTAATTATTTTGCCTTCCTTTGGACGGGTGTTTTTGCCGGAGTTTCAGGAGCAAACTTTGGTGAATACTATTCTGCTTTATCCGGGGGTGTCTTTGGAGACAACAGATAGCGCGGCTTTTGCTATTGAAGATGCACTTAAGGATGATACCAGGTTTGAATACGTGCAAGTGCGATCGGGCAGATCTCCGGGTGATGCTGATGCTGCGGGAGTCAATTTAGCTCACATCGATATCGGTTTGAGCGAGGCAGGGATGAAAAACAGGCCGAAAACTTTGGAGTCGCTGCGGCAGGAATTTGCTAAATTGCCGGGAGTTGCACCAAATATCGGGGGTTTTATTTCTCACCGGATGGATGAGGTTTTATCTGGTGTCAGAAGTCAGATTGCTGTCAAAATCTTTGGCCCGGATTTGGAGCAACTACGCAGCATCGGTGCCAAAGTTGAAGAGCAAATGAAAACAGTTGAGGGAATTGTGGATTTGCAACTCGAACCGCAGGTGCCAGTGCAACAAATTCAAATTAAGTTTAACCGTCAAGCGGCGGGTAGATACGGTTTGAAAATCGGAGAGCTTTCTGAAATAATTGAGACAGCTTTAAACGGCAAAGTTGTTTCTCAAGTTTTGGAGGTGCAGCAAACTTTTGACTTAGTGGTTTGGTTGCAGCCTGAAGCCAGAAACAACCTAGAAACTATTCAGAATTTGTTGGTTGATACTCCAAGCGGCAACAAGATTCCCCTCGCCCAAGTTGCGACTGTTAAATACGGTACGGGGCCCAATACGATTAACCGCGAGAATGTTTCCCGGTTGATTGTGGCGGCTGCTAATGCTAAAGGTAGGGATTTGCGATCGGTTGTGAATGAAATTCAAGCTAAAGTTAAACGAGAGGTGCAGTTGCCTTTTGGCTATTTTATCCAGTACGGCGGTCAATTTGAAGCCGAACAAAGGGCTTCGCAAAATATTATGATATTTAGCGCGATCGCCTTTTTGGTAATTACAGTATTGATGTACTTGTCCGTCAAGTCTATCGCTTCAACTGCTATGATTATGATTAATTTGCCGATCGGATTAGTGGGAGGAGTAATTGCGGTAGCTTTGACGGGCGGCATCGTCTCTGTAGCTTCCCTGGTTGGCTTTGTCACATTATTCGGCGTTGCTACCCGTAACGGCTTGCTTTTAGTAGACAACTACAACACTAAATTTGCTGAGGGAATGCCTTTTAAGGAAGCAATTATTAAAGGCTCGATGGAACGGCTCAACGCCATCTTGATGACCGCTTTAACTTCAGCTTTGGGTTTAGCACCTTTAGTCTTAGAAGGCGGGGCGGGCAAGGAAATTTTGCAACCGCTGTCAGTAGTAGTTTTAGGAGGATTATTTACTTCTACAGCCTTAACTCTGTTAGTTTTGCCAGCTTTGTATGATCAATTTGGGAAAATTTTACTACCTCAAGAACCTCAGGCAGTTATTGAAGAGGGGAAGAGAGTTAATGTGTGATATTTTCTAATTAGTGTCAGTCAGCAAGGAGTCAAACCAATGAAATCGCTCAAATCAAATTTAATTGTTCTAGGTAGTGTAGGATTGTTATTTTTGGTAGCCTGTAATAAAGGCGACCAAGCAAGCGATACAAATACCAGTCCAGCCTCCTCTCCTGTCGCCTCTCAACCTGCATCTTCGGCTCCCGCCACTGCTCCTGCAACAGCAACTCAAGGGGGGCAAGTTGTAAAGTCTGGAGCTTACTATTTAGAGTTTGTACCTGAAAAAGAAGCTACCGGAACTCATTTAGATGTTTTTTTGCAAAAAGGGGAGAAAAAGGAAGCAGTTCCTAACGCCAAAGTGACGGCTCAAGTGCAGTTGCCGAATGGAAAGCAGCAAACCCTAGCTCTCAAGTATGATGCTGAGGGCAAACATTACGCTGTGGTGTTTCCCGGCAAAGATGTAGGAAGTTATCCTGTGAAAGTGACTGCGGATATTAACGGAGAAAAAGTTGACGGTCGTTTTACCTTCAATCAATAGATAGCTGATTTCCTAATGCGCTCTAACTTATGGGCGCATTAGTTATTAGCAACAAACAACTGCCTCGTGCATTTCCACTAAAAAGCCGATCGTATTTCGATCGCACTTAATTTCCTATTTCGTTACCTGAGTTTTTTTTGAACGGGAAAAACACTCGACCTGCCAAACTTTGAAAGTAAATGCCGCCGACGGTAATTAAAAAGACGAAATAAGCGATCGCCTGCACGACATAGAGCTTATCCGTGTAGCCAAACAGCGCACTCAACAACAAACCTGGAAACTTGTCTTCGGGAAGCAGTTGCGAGGTATTCCAGACCATCGGCCCGAGAATGCAAGAGTGGATTTTAGTAAATCTTTCGTAATAGAAACACAGTGCTGCTGATTCGCGATTTGTTTGCGATAAAATATTCATCCCGCTGTCAAAAAGTCCCAAAGTAGATACCACTAAGCCTGCTACAATGAAGAGCAATAAAATGCCCATATATTTGAAAAACAGGCGGATATTAATTTTGACTCCCCATTTAAACAGCAGGACACCAAGTCCGGTGGCTGAGAGAATGCCGCCCAAAGCGCCGAGGGCTGGAATAATGCCTTGTTGAAACTTGGCGACGACAAACAAAACAGTTTCAAACCCTTCGCGCAAAACAGCAATAAAAACTAAACTAAATACGCCCCAACCGGCATGAGAGTTTTGCGTTAAAGCAGCACTTACAGCGCCTTCAACTTCGGCTTTCATAAATCGCGCTTGCTTGGTCATCCAAATCAGCATCCAGCTCAGCATTGCGATCGCTATCAGCCCAAAGATTGCTTCTAGCAGCAATTCCATAATCGGTGCAAAAGGCTGATTGGATGCGGACAAAATTTGCATCGTCCAGACCAACAGTACACCTATCAAAGCGCTGGCAATAAGTCCAAGCCCAACACCCCCAAAAACCCAAGGGCTTAAATAGCTTTGTCCCGACTTTTTGAGGCAAGCGAGAACGATTCCGACAACTAAGGCGGCTTCGACTCCTTCGCGGAGAGTAATTACAAATGTGGGCAATGCTTCGCTAAAATTCATCTTTTTAGTTGAGGTAATATCGGGAGGTAATTGGTATTTTTTTTACCAATTACCGTTGGCGGTTTCAGTTAACTTTTTTAAGAGGCTGGTTTGAGAACTTTTTGGCTGTCGTTCTCGATCGCTTTAACTAGCTGGTTGACTTGTTCCGTGGTTTTTACGGGGGCTGCTGGCGCGATCGCAGTTGGCCAATTTGCCTTAAGTTCATTCATGTTGGCAACAATTGCTTTGTCGGTTTCGGGGCTAGTTTTAGCCACTTGCTCGGCGATATCTTTGTACAGACTTTCCGCGTACATGACAAAACCCCGCGAATCTTGGTATTCAATAATTGCGGAAATTTTGCCGTTAGCAACTGCCGCTCCGTATTCGGAATTAGCTGTATCCAACAAGCCGTTAATCACTTGCAGCACGAATTTCGGATCTTTTCGCTGCGTTTCGGGAAGGGCGGCAATTGCTCCATCAACTGCTTGCATTGATGTGGTAAATTCCGCCTTCACTTGAGCCGGATCTTTTGCACCCGCTTTAACTAAATCCTGCAATTTAATTAAAGTAGCCTTAAATTCAGGAATTTTACGCTCGTTTAGCTGATCTTCCACATCGGCATAAATTTCTTCGACTGGATGCCCGATGTGCGGTTCTGCCTGGTCGGGTTTGCCTTGATCCAAGAGTTCTTGGGCTACGAAAAGATGCCCTTTCATCAAGCCAAGTTTAGTCATGTAATCTACATCTTTGGGTTCGCCTGTCAGCACCACATTTTCAATAGTTACCAAGTCTTTGATTTGGTCGAATTGCGCTTGAGTAATGACATTTTTTGAAACCAATTCTTCGACTTTTCCGTAAGGGCGGCTGGCTTGAATTTTGTTAGAAAGTGCCGGCACTCCTAACTTGGCTTCGAGTTTATCTAACTCTGAAAGAATGGCAGTATTGATGTTGATGCCGCCTTTGCCGCCGTGATGCCCGCTGTGACCGCTTGTGGATGCGGGACTGGCTGTGGCAGCGGGTGAGGGTGTGCTGTCGGTGTTGCTGGCTGTGGGGGAAGCGCAACCAGCAAGAGCAACGAGGATGGCTGTAGCAGTGACTGTAGGTAATAAACGAAATGTGGATAACATGGCAGTTGCTAATTTTTACGTTATGTGCATTTGGTCTCACAAGTTATTAAGAATAATTCTCAATTATTTGCGAGCTATTCATTCTACCTATTTGCGATCGAGCTTGTCAAATAATTTCATACTTTATTTGAATCGGCGCACCCTGGTAGCAGGATGTGGTTTAAGTGATGACTTCAAATACACCCATGCAGCCAGCTTCGGCGATCGCATCTTGATGGGGATGAAACATAAATTTTCCAGCGTAGCCGTAGGTAAATTCTAAAATATGCCGTTCAGCTACTCCCATTGTGATTACATCGGTTCTTTCACTGGGAGTCAAAGTCATTCCCGTGCGATATACGTCAAAAAAGTTGGCGTGCAGGTGAAAAGTCACTGCCGCTTCGTACTCAATCAGGTTGAGAACGTACAGCCGGATTAGCTGATTTCGGTAAATAGGTATCGGGTTGTTCATGTAATAATTGGGCAACCCGTTAAAAGCGTAAAGTTCGTTTTTTTTGTCGTCGTTTACGTCATATCCCCCCATGATTAACAGGATTTCATCGGCGGGAGGACGAGGTTTTGGTGGATCGATGATGAACATTCCATAGAGTCCTTTACCTATATGGCGAGTTACGGGCTCAATATGGCAGTGATATAGATGCACTCCGTAGGGATTGGCATCGAATTCATAAATAAATACCGAACCGTGTTTCACTGGTTTAACGCCATCCATTTCGCTGGTATGAACGCCGTGAAAGTGCAGCGAATGAGAATCTCCGGCTTTGTTATAAAAAATGACGCGGATACGATCGCCCTCTGTTGCCCTTAATGTCGGCCCCGGCACGCGATTGTTGACGTTCCAGGTGTTGAAAGTGACCGCGCTGTTAAGTTGGACGATCGAAGTATTAGCTTCCAGGCGAAACTCGCGTACCGTGCGCCCGTTTTCGCGCGTCACCGTGCCGTAATCAAAATCCCGCGCAATTTGCATCGGGTTGATATTGCTGACGGTGAGTGCATCTGCGGGGATGGGCGGTATTCTCGCGGCTGATGTCGGTTTGCGAGTCAAATTTTGAAGTGCGATCGCGCCGCCCGCTACCCCAGCCCCAGCTATTCCTAGCTGTAGCAGTTGGCGGCGACTCCAGCGCCCACCCTTTTTAATGGCGGGACGATCGGATAAATCTGTCATACTTATTGAAAATTTTTCTCAAAAATTCACTGGTACTTGATTATAAGACATTACCAGCTTGTTGTCAATCATTGTCAACAGTTCTCTTTTTCTGCGAATTCAGAATATTTCATGCTGATTTCATCTCAGTATGTGAGCTTAAATGTTGGGGTAGATGCTGCCGATCGCTAACAATGTATAAGGATTTAGCGCTATAAATTAGAGTTATGAGAGTTTTGCTAGTTGAAGATGAGCCAGATTTAGGGAAAGCGATCGACCGCACTTTAAAGCAGGAAAAATATATAGTTGATTGGGCCCTAGATGGCAATGAAGCTTGGGAATATTTAGACAGTCACTGGACGCAATATAACCTGGCTATTTTTGACTGGTTGCTACCAGGATTGTCAGGGTTGGAACTGCTGCGGAGATTGCGTGCTAAAAATAGCGCTCTGCCCGTTTTGATGCTAACAGCCAAAGACCGAATGGAAGATAAAGTTGCCGGACTAGATGCCGGGGCTGACGATTATTTAGTTAAACCGTTTGGGATGGCGGAACTGTTAGCAAGATTGCGGGCTTTGCAAAGGCGCGCGCCCCAAATTCAACCGCAACAGCTACAAGTAGGAAATCTGGTTTTGGACTGCGGGAATCGAACTGTGTGGCATCTCGCTCGAAGTGGCAACAGCCAGATAATTGCTTTAACAAACAAAGAGTTTCAACTGCTAGAATACTTGATGAAACATCCCAACCAAATTATCACCACTGACCAAATTCGGAATCAGCTATGGGAGGCGAGTGCAGATACCTTTAGCAATGTGGTAGCAGCTCAAGTGCGCTTGCTGCGGCGCAAACTTGAGTCGGTAGGCGGCGCGAATTTAATTGAAACCGTTCACGGCGTCGGATACCGCATGAGAAATTAAAGCTGTAGGGACAACGGCGGGCGGATTATATCTCGTTTCCAGTATCTGGCTATAATCCAATACGGTTCAGATAAGACCCTCATGGAGACAAAACTCTGTGAAAAACAGATACTGCGATTGCTTCGTTATTCGCTCGCAATGACAAAAAAACATTAACTGAACCGTATTGGGCTATAATCTAGAAAACTCGATCGTAAAAATGACTGCTATGAAAGATTTAATCCAACAAGAGTTAGAAAATCTCGATCTAGAACAACTAAAACAAGTATTTGAATTTATTGCCTTCCTAAAATTCCGTGCCAGATTAGCTACTATTGCAGCAATCGATGAAACTAACTTAGCTGCACTCTACGGCGAATTTGCCGAAGAAGACCGACAACTTGCGGAACTCGGAATAAGCGAATATGCAGAACTCCTAAAACATGAAAATTAACTGGTTTCCAGGCTCTGCCTGGAAACCGATTTACCGAGGATCTGCCTCGAAGAGATTCCCTGAAAATTGGAGGCAGAGGCTCTGGATATGAGTTACCAGGCAGAGCCTGGCAACGAGTAAAATGAGTAAAATTTAACTTTGTGGAACAGGCATCTTGCCTGTTCTTAACAATTATATAAAATCTAAGTTTAAATGAATCAAAATAAACTATTTAATCGAACTCGCTGGCAATTAGCCATTTCCTATGCGGCTGTAATGGGTTTGATTTTAAGCTTGTTGGGATTTGGCGTATACAAGGCGATCGCCCACGCTCACTGGGTAGCCATAGACCGGGAATTAGAATCCGTAGCGGGGACGCTACACGACAGCCTAGAACTCAAATTGCAGCAGCCCGGACGCTTGGAGCCAATAGTAAACGAACTTTTGCCCAACCTCCGCCTAATTGGAGTTAAAGGCATTAAAGAACAGTTGCCAACCCGCCATATTTTAAGCGCTATCAACCAAGGCTATTACTATATTCGTTTATTTGATTATTCCGGGAAATTAATTGCTACAGCAGGCGCTTATCCCGAAGAATTACCCCCAGAATTTAACTCCCAATACTGGCAAACAATAACTGACAACAAAGGCAATGTTTACCACCAAATTTCTGTAGCGCTACACACCCAAACACAGCAAGATTGGGGATATTTTCAAGTTGGGCGCAGCCTGCAAGACTTCAATGATTATCTCAGTACAGTGAAATGGGTTTTGAAATTAGGATTGCCTACAGCATTGATTTTGATAGGCTTTGCTAGTTGGTTGTTGGCAGGATTGGCCATGAAACCGATTTATTCTTCCTACCGACAAATCCAACAGTTTACAGCGGATGCCGCCCACGAATTGCGGACGCCTTTAGCGGCTTCGCAGGCGACTGTAGAATCGGCGCTGTTGACGCCTCAATTAGATGAAAAAGAAGCGCGGGAAATTTTGCGGACGATCGATCGCCAAAACCGACGATTGACTCAGTTAGTTGCTGATTTGCTGCTGCTGGCTCGCATGGATAATCAAGCGATACGCGATCGCCCTCAATTGTGTTGTTTGAATGACTTGGTGAGCGATTTAGTCGAGGAATTGGCTGCAATGGCGATCGCTTCTAAGGTAGCGTTAACATCCGAAGTGCGAGTGCAGCAGCAATTAAATGTTGTTGGCAATTCCGACCAACTTTATCGCTTAGTTGCTAATTTAATTGTTAATGCCATTCAATACACTCCGGCGGGCGGGAAAGTAACAGTTATTTTAGATTGCAGCCACCAAGAGGCGATCGTTCAGGTTCAAGATACCGGTATTGGGATGGCGGCGGCAGATTTAGAGCGAATATTCGATCGATTTTACCGAGTCAACAGCGATCGATCGCGCCATACCGGCGGTTCGGGACTGGGATTGGCGATCGCCCAAACCATAGCCCGCGCCCACCGCGGCAGCCTCAGCGCCCGCAGCGAATTGGGTTCCGGCAGCACCTTTCTCCTGCAGTTACCTTTGTGAGCTACTATGTGAGGGAAACTGACATCTTGCACGATCTTCGCTTAACAGGTCTTTCTGGCCTGTTCCACAAAAAGTGAATTATCTTGTGGGGAGTAGGAGTTGGGATTTTCTAGCCAGCCCGTGAAAGGCTTATTGAGAATTGTCCAAGATGTGGGGAAAACCGAATCATCTTTTTGTGGTAATCCCTTTTGCACAAGAGAACAGGATCGCCGAAAATCATTAAATAGCTATTTCTAAGCAATTAGCAGTCATCAGAGAGAAAAATTATGACAGTTTTAGAACAGGGAACAATCTCAATCCATACCGAAAATATTTTCCCGATTATCAAGAAGTCGCTATACACTGACCACGAAGTCTTCTTGCGGGAACTAATTTCTAACGGCGTCGATGCCATTGCCAAACTCAAAATGGTTTCCCGTTCCGGCGAATACGGCGGCGACATGGGCGAACCGCAAATCAACATAGCGATCGACAAAGAAAACAAAACCCTCTCAATTTCCGATAACGGCATCGGCATGACCGCCGATGAGGTAAAAAAATACATCAACCAAGTCGCTTTCTCCAGCGCAGAAGAATTTATTCAAAAATACCAAGGAAGTGGCGACGACGCAATCATTGGTCACTTCGGCCTAGGTTTCTACTCTTCCTTCATGGTGGCGAAGAAAGTAGACATTGACACCCTTTCTTACCAAGAAGGCTCCCAAGCAGTACACTGGTCTTGCGACGGGTCTCCCGCTTTTGAACTATCAGAATCTTCCCGCACGGAACGCGGCACTACTATTACTCTTACCCTCCAAGACGAAGAACAAGAATATTTAGAACCCACTCGCATTAAGCAGTTAATCAAAACTTACTGCGATTTCATGCCAGTTCCCATCAAATTTGAGGGAGAGGAACTCAACAAGCACAAAGCAATTTGGCGGGACTCAGCCAGCAATTTGCAAAAAGAAGATTACTTGGAACTCTACCGCTACCTTTACCCGTTCCAAGACGAGCCGCTGTTGTGGGTACACCTGAATACAGATTATCCTTTCATTGTCAACGGGATTCTTTACTTCCCCAAACTGCGCCCGGATGTCGATGTTACCCAAGGCAATATTAAGTTATTCTGCAACCAGGTTTTTGTCAGCGACCACTGCGAAGAAATTATCCCGAAATTCTTGATGCCGCTGCGGGGCGTTATTGACAGTACCGACATTCCGCTGAACGTTTCTCGCAGTTCTTTGCAAAGCAATCGCACTGTGCGGAGAATCGCTGATTATATTGCGAAAAAAGTGGGCGATCGCCTGAAAGAACTCTACCGCGACGATCGTGACGAATACATCCGCTGTTGGCAAGATATCGGCACTTTTGTCAAGTTTGGAACTCTCAACGATGACAAGTTCAAAAAGCAAGTCGAAGATATTTTAATCTTCCGCAGCACCTACGAACCAACAGCCGAGAAGCCAGAAACTGTAACGCCCGAAGTTCAGGTGCAAAGTGAGGAAGGAGATTTGTGGCAGGATGTGACTCCGAAGTCGGAAAATTCTAGTTCCACGCAGCCTTACACGACTCTAAAAGAGTATTTGGAACGCAATCAAAAAGGCCACGAAAATCGCGTGTTTTATTGTACCGATCCTGCCTCTCAAGCAACTTACGTGGCAATGCACAAAAGCCAAGGTTTAGAAGTGCTGTTTATGGATTCTTTCATCGACACGCACTTTATCAGCTTCCTGGAACGAGAACACTCAGATGTCAAATTCTCGCGGGTTGATTCCGACATCGACGAAACGCTAATTGACAAAGAAAAAGAAGCGGAAATTGTCGATCCGGCGACGAATAAGACTCGCAGCGAACAAGTTAAAGAGATGTTCCAAAAAGCTCTCAATAAGCCGAAAGTGAACATTCGCACAGAAGCTTTGAAGTCTGACTCTGCGGAGGCGACGCCACCTGCGATCGTACTTTTGCCGGAAGCTTTGCGCCGGATGCGCGACATGACGGCGCTTTTGCAGCAGCAAGCCGCCGAATTCCCCGAAGACCACGTTTTGCTGGTGAATACGTCTCACCCGCTGATTCAAAATCTGGCTAGTTTGAGTCAGGGTGCGATTATTCAAGGCGGCGGGGAGTCTCCGTCAAGTCAGTTGGCGAGTATGATTTGTCACCACGTTTACGACTTGGCTTTGATGGCCCAGAAGGGTTTCGATGCTGAAGGGATGAAGGATTTTGTCGAGCGCTCTAATCAAGTCTTGACAAAATTGACTGAACGTGCAATGTAATTACCCCCCCCAACCCCCCCTTGCTAAGGGGGGGAGTAAGAGTTTATTTCTATTGCTGAGCGGGCGATCGGGTGTTTTTTGTCCCCCTTTAACAAGGGGGGCTAGGGGGGTTCTGCGCTGTTGCTATATAATAAAAGGCTGCACGCAAAAAACGGTAATCTGGAGCGCAATATGTCACGGAAATGTCAGCTAACGGGAAAGAAGGCTAATAACGGTTTTGCAGTTTCTCACTCGCACCACCGCACTCACAAATTGCAAGACGCCAATTTGCAGTGGAAGCGGGTTTGGTGGCCGCAGGAGAAGCGCTGGGTAAGATTGCACCTTTCTACAAAAGCGATTAAAACCTTGCAAAACAAGGGTTTGGAAATCATGGCGAAGGAAGCTGGAATTAACCTGTACAAGCTTTAAAAAACTTGGCTAAATTAAAATGAGGGCGATCGCACACTTGAAAGTGCGATCGCCCTTACTTTTAGACAAAAACCTTTACTAAAGCTATTTTCGGCATTTCAGTAAATAAGTAGTCATCTGCCCTTTGCCTTTAACTTCGATCGCGCCACGGTTTTCAAAGGAATACTTTTCTCGCAACTGCTGATAAGTTGTCTCTGTTACCTGAATACACCCCGGCAAGCCGTGAGATTCCATGCGGGAAGCGGTGTTAACGGTGTCTCCCCACAAATCGTAAATAAATTTTTTAATACCGATGACTCCGGCTACAACCGGGCCTGTGTTGATGCCAATTCTGATGCTGAAAGCTTGGCTGTGGGTATTGCTGAAGTCAATAATTGCTTGCTGCATATCCAAAGCCATTTCTGCGATCGCTTCTGCGTGATCCGGGCGAGGAATGGGGAGGCCTCCAACTACCATGTAAGCGTCGCCAATCGTCTTAATTTTTTCCAATCCGTGCCTTTCTGCTAGGTTGTCAAATGTCGAAAAGATGTCATTCAGCAAGGCAACTAATTGCGTTGGAGAAACTCGCGAACTGAGTTGAGTAAAGCCTACTATGTCCGCAAATAAGACAGTAACATCAGCAAAAGTGTCTGCGATCGTGCTGTCTCCCCGCTTCAACCGATTTGCTATTTCTTCAGGCAAAATATTCAACAGCAAGCGATCGGATTGTTCCTGCTGATATCGCAGTGCTTTTAAAGTATCATTGAGAGCATTAGTCCGTTCTTCTACTCTAAACTCTAACTCGTCATTCAGCTTTACAAGCTGCATTTCAGCCCGCCTGCGGTCTGTGATATCCGTACCGATTGCCAGCATTCCCGCGAAGTTTCCTGCCGCGTCAAACAGCGGTTTATTTGCCCACGATACCCAAACGCGATCGCCGCTGCGCCGGATACTTTCATTTTCATTTCCCGTGTATTGTTCTGGGTTTTGCAAAATATCTCTCAACTTTGCTGCCAAGTCATTTCCTCTTGTATCTCTCTGGGGAATGATGGTTCCCACTGCGTTTTTGCCAATTATCTCTTTTTCATCGTAACCAAAAAAAATCTGTGCGAATTCGTTAAAAAAAGTAATATTTCCTTCCGTATCTAGTTTTAAAATAATGCTGTTAGCATTCTCGACTAATTCCCGATACTTAATTTCGCTTTGCCGCAGCGAATCCTCTGCTGATGCGCGTTCGGCTACAGTGGTGGCCAACAGCAGCGATGTAACTACAATTACGCTCATAAAAGCCTGCAAAAATAAGATTGCCTGATTGATATTTTCGGCTTTTGAAATAAAGGGACCGCCTCCCTGAGAACCGCCCCAAATGGCGATAGTGGAGACAATGAAAGATGCTAAAACAGCCCCCCCCTGGCCGAATTGAATGGTTGCCCAAATTACTAAGGGAAATGGCAAGTATTCGAGGGGATAACCGGAGAGACTACCTTCACTTTTTGAGTTATATACTAGCCAACTGACTGTTACTAATAACAGCAGGCATATTGCGGCACCGATGCGATTTACAATGGTTTGAGAACCTGTAATTGGTGAAGGGCTTGGCGCTTGTTGGCGGTTGTATATAATCAACAGCAGGGGAGTAAAAATTAAAACTCCTAATGTATCTCCGAGATACCAATTCCATCGAATGTGCCAATATTCGCTCCAGTCAACTAAACCAGTTACACAGAGGCGAAGCGTGCCGAGAGTGCAGTTAATTTGAGTGGCAACTACAGCACCGCAGAAAATTAAATTGACTACATCGATCAGCCGATCGAGTGAGGGGCGAAACTTTAGCTGTTGCAGCAAAGTAAAGGCGCATAAAGCTTGTAAACAAGCGCAAAAGGCACTAATCGTTGCAAGTGTTAAGGATACCTTAAGGTTAATAGTCTCGTAAAAAACTACGCCTAAAGCTATTCCCGGCCAAACACGTCGGCCAAATAATAAAATTGCCGCTTGTGCAATTCCTGCGGGTGGCCAGACGCAGGTAGCTAATTTATTTACCCCTGGGATTGAAACTGCTATTTTTGCTGCCAAAGCGTAAGCAAAAGCCAGGGCAGCTACTTTTGCTAAGTCTTGCCAATTTCTAGATTGAGGAAATCGCAGAAACTGATTTTTTTGGGGGTTCATACTGAGTGTTATATTTTTTTAACTAACTATAGCAACCGCGCCCGAAGAGCAAGAAATTATTAATTCTGAAATAGGATTTCTTATATTGCTTCTTCCTTCTTCATTCTTCCTTATGCTATAACTTGATACCTGTAAGAAAATAAGTCTTCATCTGGCTTTTGCCTTTGACTTCGATCGCGCCGCGGTTTTCAAAGAAATACTTTTCTCGCAATCGCTCGTAAGTTGGCTCTGTTACGTGAATACACCCCGGCAAGCCGTGAGATTCCATACGGGAAGCGGTGTTAACGGTGTCTCCCCACAAATCGTAAATAAATTTTTTAATACCGATTACTCCGGCGACAACTGGGCCGCTGTTGATGCCGATTCTGATGCTGAAAGTTTTGTTGTGGGTATTGCTGAAGTCAATCATTGCCTGCTGCATATCCAGGGCCATTTGGGCGATCGCCTCTGCATGATCGCTGCGGGGCATTGGCAATCCTCCTACTACCATGTAAGCGTCGCCAATCGTCTTAATTTTTTCCAATCCGTGCTTTTCTGCTAGGCGATCGAATGTGGAAAAAATATCGTTAAGCAAGGAAACTAATTCGGACGGAGAAATTTGGGAACTAATTTGAGTAAAACCGACTATATCTGCAAATAATACTGTTACTTCGGCAAAAGTATCGGCGATGATGCTTTGGTCTTGTTTTAATCTATCGGCGATCGCTTGCGGTAAAACGTTGAGTAGGAGACGATCGGATTTTTCTTGTTCTAAGCGTAAAGCTGCCTCAGCTTGTTTGCGAGTTGTGATATCTTGAACAGTACCTTCGTAATAAAGCAAATTTCCGTAGGAATCGCGCACGGTATAAGTATTTTCGGAAATCCAAATTATGCTGCCATCTCGGCGGTAAATTTGAGATTCAAAATCCGATACTTTGCCTTGTTGTTCTATTAAGCGGACAACCTCGGCGCGGCGATCGGGGTCAACATAAAGTTGTTGGCTAATATCAGTTAGTGTGCCCACCAATTCCTCGCGTGAACTATAACCGTAAATGCGAAGCAAAGCAGGATTGGCGCTGAGATATTGCCCATCTGGGGTAGTTTGAAAAATGCCGACGATCGCATTTTCAAAAATGCTGCGGTATTTTTCTTCAGCTTGCCGCAGCGCTTCTTCAGCCCGCTGGCGTTCTCGCGCTTCCATTGCGAAAGTTACAGAGTCTGCTAGAGAAACAGCGAAACTTTGTTCTTCAATCGTCCAAGGGCGGGGGATTCCTACGTGTTCCAAACAAATAACTCCTGCTGTTTCTCCGCCTATTTGAATCGGCGTATCTAGCATAGAAGTGATGCCCAAGGGAATTAGGTAAGATTCTGCAAATTCTCTAGTTCTAAAATCTTTTTGCGCGTCAAAGGCAGCAATTGCGCGTTCTTCTCCCAGTGCTTGAAAATAGACAGGATAGTCTGCTGCTGCTAATTCCAAACCGTGTGAGTGCTGGTTGAGAGTGCGATCGAACAAATCCAGGCACTCCATCTTGGATTTAGTGCGATCGTACAGCCATACGCTCGATCGGGCAACTTCCAGAGTACGGCTAGCAGTTTGAGTTATTTGTTGAAGCGCTTTTGTTAAGTCGCCTTGATTCAGCGCTTTATTTTTGGCTAAATCAATTAATGCCGATTTCTGTTTCTGTAGCTGAAGTTCGCTTTGTTTCAGGGCATTTGTCCGCTCTTCAACTCGGATTTCCAGCTTTTCATTCAGCTTTTGCAGCGCTATTTGAGCTTTTCGGCGATCGGTGATATCTGTGCCGATGCAGAGGATTCCCAGGATTTCTCCCGCTGAACCAACCAGCGGTTTATTTGCCCAAGATACCCAAACGCGATCGCCACTGCGCCGGATATTTTCATTTTCATAGCTGGTAAAGCGATCGGGATTTTGTAAAATTTCATTATAAACCAACTCTAAGTTCTTCCCTTCGAGGTCTGTCTGTGGAATAATTGTTCCCAGTGCATTTTTACCAATGATTTCTTCCTGAGTGTAGCCAAAGAATATTTCCGCAAATTCGTTAAAAAAAGTAATATTGCCGTTAGCATCCAATTTCAGAATAATGCTGCTAGCATTTTCCACCAATTCTCGATATTTAATTTCGCTTTCTCGCAGGGAATTTTCTGCCTCGGCGCGTTCAGCTACTGTCGCTGCCAATAAGAGCGAGGTAATTGTAACTACAGCCATAAAAGCTTGCAAAAATAAGATAGCCTGAGTGATATTGTCGGCTTTGGCTATGAACGGCCCCCCTCCCTGAGAACTGCCCATAATTGCGATGCTTGAGACAATGAACGATGCTAGGACAGCGGCTCGTTGACCGAATTGGAGTGCCGACCAAATTATCAAAGGAAACGGCAAATATTCCAGGGGATAACGAGAAATAGAAGCTTCATTTTTCGAGACAAAGACCAGCCAGCTCATCCCTATTAATAATATTAACCATACTGCCCGCCAAATTAGATATCTTTGCTGGCGGTGTGTTTGTCTTTTTAAACGAGCGGCGGTTACTTTAGGGCGAAAAAGTATTAGGATTAAGGGAGTTAAAATTAAAACTCCCATTGTGTCTCCCAACCACCAATCCCATCGAACCGACCAATATTCTGCCCAATCTACTTTGCCCGCTAAATATAGGGAAAACGCGCCAATAGTGCAACTGATTTGAGTACAAATTAGACCGCCAAACAAGATTAAATTAACTACATCTTTCAAGCGCTCGAGAGATGGACGAAACCCCATCCAGCCCAGGGCAGTTACTGTAACAATAGCTTGCAGAATGGCCCCGGCGTTTCCTCCCAGCCAAACCGCGAATATCTGTTCATTTGGGTTAACAAAATTTAGCAGAAATGTACCCAAAATTATGGCAGGCCAGACTTTTCTTCCAAACAATAAAAGTCCAGCTTGTGCAATTCCTGCGGGCGGCCACACCGAGGAAGCGAAGGGACTAACACCTTGAATTGACATTGCTAGCCTCGCCCCCACGGCGTAAGCGACAGCAACGACAGTTACTTGAACTAAGTACCGCCCAATTCGGGATTGAGGGAATCGAAGAAACTGATTTAGGTTCAGATTCATACCGAGTTTTAAGTTTTAGATAATTTCACATCTCAAGGAAGTTCGGCAACGGATTCTGTAACGGATGTAACGGATGTAACGGATGTAATGGATGTCAGGAAGAGGGAAGAAGGAAGAAGGAAGAGGGAAGAGGGGGGAGCATCTCATATTTGTAAAAACACTTCTTGTGGCTTCTTCTTTCTTCCTCTTTCCTCCTGCATTCTGCCTCCTGCCTCCTGTCTCTTGCCTCCAAACTCCAATTTCTAGCTGGAGTGCTTTCAGTGAGATGCTCCCAAAAGGGGAGCTAATGTAGGGTGTACACCGCGCAGATTGCGATCCTAAATCTAGGTGCAGCGCGCACCTTACTGCTTAAAAAGTCTTAGCTGACGGCGGCTTCAATCCACTGTTTCAACGTAGAATTTACTTCATCAATGAGAATTTCGTGGGATTTGTGAGTTGCTCTTTCCACGACTTCAACTTTGCCTGCTTTCAGCGAACGACCCGGAACAATCCGATAGGGAATGCCGATTAAATCGGCATCTTTGAATTTAACTCCGGCCCGTTCGTCGCGGTCATCTAGCAAGGTTTCAATGCCAGATTGGTTGAGTTCTGCGTAGAGTTTTTCGGCGACTTCTACTTGTTGGGCGTCGGAAATATTGGGGATGCTAATGATGGCGTGATACGGGGCGATCGCCACTGGCCAAATTATCCCGTCTTTGTCGTAGGATTGTTCTACGGCCGATTGAGCTAGCCGCGACACGCCGACGCCGTAGCAGCCCATCATAAAGGGCATTTCTTCGCCTTGTTCGCTGGTGTAGGTGGCGCCCATTGCTTGGGAGTATTTTGTGCCTAATTGGAAGATGTGGCCGACTTCGATGCCTCTGGCGCTTTGCAAGGTTTGTTCGGGGTTGTGCACGGCCCGATCGCCCTTTTTGGCTGTTCTGACACCCACAACCGTTGCTGGCAGGGGAAATTCTTTGTTCCAATTGGCCCCGACAACGTGATATCCTGATTCGTTTGAACCGGTGACAAAGTTTGTCAGGTCAACTGCGGTGCGATCGACTAAACGCAAAAACTTAGAGTTTACCTCCTTGCTCCCAGCGATATAATCATCAGCAACATCGGGAGCCATATAACCGAGAGGTAAAGATTTAGCAGCCCATTTCCGCTGAGCTTCCGCATCCGGAACAGTCAAAAATAAAACTGTTTTAGCTTGATAATTGCCCGCTAACTTCGTCAATTCATTCAGCAACTTTACCTGATTCACCTCTTGGTCGCCGCGAATGCTTACCAATACCAAGACTGTAATGCCATTATCGTAAACAGCCTGGTAAAGCACATTTTTGACAACTTGCGTCGGAGAACATTTCAAAAACTTGCAAAGTTTATCAATTGTTTCAGTTCCCGGCGTTTCCCGCTTTTCAAAAGTTGCAAATGGCGACGGTTCCGCATCCGCAGGCATCGAGACAGCCTTTTCCACATTAGCTGCATACTGACCGTCTTCAGTATAAAGAACTTCATCTTCTCCCGCTTCAGCCAACACCATAAACTCTTGGGAACCAGAACCGCCAATTGCTCCCGAATCAGCATCTACGGCTCGGAATTGCAAGCCAGAGCGGCGCAGCATATTGCTATAAGCTTGAGCCATATCCTGATAAGTTTTTTTCAGGCTTTCTTCGTTAGTGTGGAAAGAATAGCCATCTTTCATAATGAATTCGCGACCGCGCATCAACCCGAAACGCGGGCGAATTTCATCGCGAAACTTAGTTTGAATTTGATATAGATGTACAGGCAATTGCCGATAGGAACGAATCATATCTTTAGCAATTGTAGTAATTACTTCTTCGTGCGTTGGGCCCAGTCCCAATTCTCGCTGCTGCCTGTCTGTCATTGCAAACATAATACCTTCAGCTTGAGTATAGGTATCCCAGCGGCCGGATTCCCGCCACAAATCGGCTGGTTGCAATTGCGGGAGGAGGCATTCTTGAGCGCCGGTAGCGTCCATTTCTTCGCGCACAATTTGAGAGACTTTTTTGAGAACTCGCCACATTAATGGGAGGTAAGCGTAAATACCGCTACCGATGC
Source organism: Microcoleus sp. MON2_D5 (assembly GCF_036701905.1). Classification (NCBI taxonomy): domain Bacteria; kingdom Bacillati; phylum Cyanobacteriota; class Cyanophyceae; order Oscillatoriales; family Microcoleaceae; genus Microcoleus; species Microcoleus sp. MON2_D5. The sequence continues at coordinate 35,238 of NZ_JAUBRM010000020.1, read as the reverse complement.
GCCGGATGTATCCGGCACGGAGTAATAGTTTGTGGCTGGGAATTTCTGCTTCTGCCGGGTCTTCACGCAGGGTAACAAAAAGCATTTGAGAGAGTCGCATGGCTGATTTCCTTAAAATACCGGATGATTGTAATCTTAGATTAACTTCTGATATTATCAGACGTGAGCCGGATTTGATTAAATATATGAATAAAATTTGGGCAAACTACGAAAAAGGTATGGCAGTATTTGATAATTGTCACTCTCCTACGGTGCAATCTCAGTGGCGGGCCTTAAAAGATGAAATAGGAGAATTTGTTCGAGAACCTAATTTAAGCGAAATTTGGGATATTGTTCATGCTGCTGGTCGATTGTTTTACAAACTAACCGGAATTCCTTTCAATTTACTGGCCTATCCTACTGTTCGCAAACACAGTCAACGTTTCGAGGAGTACGGCTGTATTCGCAGCATTCGGAACTGTGAGGGTAAATGCTGCGGCAAAAATTCGTAGCCTAGGCGGCGGCGCACCCGATATCATGTTTGTTGAATTGCCTGTAATTAGATTTAGAAACCCTCGATCGCACGCGGCTAATTATCCAGATCGAGCGCTCGGAATTATTAGCTCGTTTTGAGCCTAAAAATCAAACTGAATCCTAAATCGGTAACGCACTATACGATATCTGGGTGCACCGAAGATCACTTTACTACTATTGATAATGGGTGGCGATCGCCCCCCGCCTCAAACTTGCCCCTTTTATGCGAACTCTGCTGCTACCAGTCGCATAAAAACTAATTTCTGACTTTAGACGGATTTATTTTTTACCTTCTGCAGGCATAATAACAATTAAGGATGAGATCACTAGAGAAGTGATTTACGGCTCATCCAAATTTCACTAATAAGGGCTTCCGTAAGATTAAGCCTGACCAAAACAAACCACAATCTAAAGATTACAAAATCCCCTCTAAAGAAAGTTGGGGTCAAGTTTTGCTATGCCTAACTCGGCATAAAAGTGTAGGAGGTAATTTATGTTAGAAAGCGAGTTATTAATGTCGCTGTACAGTCCCAAACTCAGTATTTCCCAAATGCCAGTAGAAATAGATGTGCCATTTGACCACCCCGATATCGGAGGGCTGATGTTTTTAAGCCCTCAGTTTTTCGTGGCATTAATCGCCGGAGTCATTATGGCTTTCGGCTTCCAATTCCTGTTAACAAATTTCTCGATCGCCGCCAAAATCTCAAATTGGGACGAGGCTTTACCCGACGGTGACGATGATGATGAGTCCGAAAGTTTAGGCACTAAAGTTCGGAAAATCGAAGGTTTAGTTGGGGGTTGGATTTTAGTCACCGTTAACCTGGCTTTATTTTTGGCTTGTTTTCTGGCCGTCAAACTAACTTCAATTGCCTCGGTAGACGGAGCGGCAATTATTGGTGTAGTCATTTGGTCGGCGTACTTTTTAACGCTGGTGTGGCTCGGTTCTAGCGCCGTCGGTTCCATGATCGGTTCCTTGATAAAAACTGCTTTTTCAGGGGTTCAAGGTGTCATGGGTACTGCTGGTGCTGCGATCGGCGGCAAGATGGCCAACGACCAAATGGTCAATACTGTAGAGGCATCTGTTGCCGCTGTACGCCGCGAGTTGAGTTCGGCGGTAGACCCGGATAGCATTCGCGAAACACTGCAAGATTATGTGGGTTCTTTGCAGTTACCGAAACTAGATGTTAAGGAAATTCGCGGTCAATTTGAAAAGTTGCTGGGCGATGCAGATATCAAATCTCTTGCGGGAAGCGACCTTCTGAAGAATGTTAACCGCCAGACTTTTGTGGATTTAGTTAAGAGTCGCACAGACTTTTCTGCCGAGGAAATAAATCAAATTTCTGACCAACTCGAAGGCGTTTGGAAGCAAACTTTCGGCAAGCAGCAAGAGCAGAAAGACCCGAATTTCGAGTTGGTTGATTTTCTCAAGTTTGCGGCTCCCGATTTGCTGAAGTCTGACGAACTCAACGCCAAGCTGTCTCAAATTCTGGAAAGTAGGGAAAACAAATCGGAATCCAGCAGCGGCATGAAGCGAGCAATGCAGTTGGGTGTGGGATCTCTTGTGAACACTGTTTTGTCGCGGACAGATTTGTCTGATTTGGATGTTGAAAAAATCACTGGTCAGTTGCAGCAACTGACAGCCAAAGGGACGGAACAAGCTAAATCTTTGGCTTCTAAGGTGGGCGACAAAGTGCCTGCGCTGCCTTTCAATACAGCTAAGGCTGATGTGGAAAACTACTTGATGAATGCCCAACCGTGGCATCTCAACCGGGAGACAATCAAGCAAGAATTTAGGGATGTGATTTACGACCCGGAAGCTTCTCCCGGAGCCGTTTTGCGCCAGTTAGAGCTGTTTAATCCAGATTATTTTGTAGGGATTCTGGGCCGCCGCGAGGGGTTTGCTCCGGAACAGGTGACGGAAATTGCCGAACAGCTTGAAGGTGTCCGCCAAGAAGTGTTGGAAATAGTGCAAGCTGCTGCTGGTGAAGAACAGTCTCAAGATTTGCGGAGCCGGATTGAGAATTATTTGCGATCGACCGGCAAGGAAGAATTGAATCCTGAAGGTATCGAGGGGGATTTCCAAGCGCTTTTGGAAGATCGGGATGCTGGTTTTGAGGCTTTGCGCGATCGCCTTTCCCAATTTAACCGCGATACTTTGGTACAGTTGCTGGGTCAGCGAGAAGATTTCAGTCCAGAGGAAGCCGATCAGTTAATCGGGCGGCTCGAAAGTTCGCGCGATCGCGTGATTTCTAAAGCTCAAGAATTGCAAGAGCAAGCGCAATCGAAAGCGCAAGAATTGCGGCAAAAGGTAGAAGAGTATCTCCGCAATACTAATAAGGAAGAACTCAATCCTGAAGCTATCGAGCGCGAGTTTCAAACCCTGTTAAGCGACCCGGAAGCCGGATTTAAATCGCTGAAAGAACGCTTGTCTCAATTCGACCGCGATACGCTGGTGCAGTTGCTGTCACAGCGCCAAGACCTCAGCGAAGAACAGATAAATCAGGCGATCGACCGGATTGAATCTGTGCGCGATAACATTATCCACGCGCCGCAAATGGTGGCAGATAGAGCTAAGCAACAGTACGAGGAAGTTACTGCAAAAATTGGCGAGTACCTGCGGAATACAAACCTGGAAGAACTCGATCCAGAAGGTATCACTCGGGATTTGACCAAATTGTTTGAAAATCCCAAAGAGGGTGCTTTGGCACTTCGGGATAGACTTTCTCAGGTCGATCGCGAAACTTTAGTCAAGTTGCTGTCGCAGCGGGAAAATTTGAGCGAAGAACAGATCGATCGGACGATCGATCGCGTGCAAGATTCGATTCGCAGCATCGTGAAATCGCCCCGCCGCTTGGCTTCTCGCGCTCAAAAAACAGTCCGGGATTTCCAAGGAAGTTTGGAAAATTACTTGCGGAATACGGACAAGGAAGAACTCAATCCTGAAAGCATCAAACGCGATTTGCAGTTGCTGTTTAGCGAGCCGGGAATGGGGATGCAAAGTTTGGGCGATCGCGTGAAGCACTTCGATCGATCGACTCTGGTAGCATTGCTGTCGCAGCGGGAAGACATCTCGGAAGAGGAAGCTAACAGAATTGCCGACCAAATTGAATCTGTCCGCAACCAAATTGTCGAACAAGTTCAAATGGTTCAGGACAAGTTTCAGTCAGCAATGGATGGTATCTTCGGGAAAATCCGGGATTACCTCAATTCGCTCGATCGACCAGAGCTCAACTACGAAGGCATCAAGCGGGACTTCCGCAAAGTGTTTGACGACCCGCAGGCCGGATTTGACGCGATTAAAGAGCGTTTAGGCGAGTTCGATCGCGGTACTTTAGTTGCCCTGCTGAGTTCTCGTTCCGATATTTCCGAGACTGACGCGCACCGGATTGTTGACCAAATGGAAGGAGCCCGGGACAGCGTTTTATTGCGATCGGAGCGCCTGCAAAATGAAGCCAAAAAACGCATTAAACAGCTCAAGAAAAAGACCAAGCAGCAAGCAGAAGATGCGCGCGAAGCCGCAGCAACTGCTGCTTGGTGGCTGTTCGGTACGGCTCTGACTTCTGTGGTGGTTTCGGCTTTGGCTGGAGCAATAGCAGTCAACGGTATTTCTGGTTTGTTTAGCTAGATTTTCAACGAGTTTGAAATAAAGTTCTCCTGATTCTAGGCTGGCTGTTTGCCAGCCTATTTTCTTTGGAATAATATCAGAGTCCTTCAGGATTCTATAGTTGGCGGAAACACTCTCGATAAATCGAGCGCCAAATCGTGAAAATAAGGCAGATTAACAGACTCGTTGGGCAGAAAAATCAGCGTCCTGCGATAACCAAATTGGCCAGGGGCATTCTGATACGGCTCGCTGTAACATTCCAAGCAAGTTTGTGATAAATTAAATATCCAATAGTTAGAGATTCCGGCTTCAGCATAAAGGGGGAGCTTAACCTGTTTGTCGTAACTCAAAGAAGAATCTGCAATCTCAATCAGCAACAGTATATCCCCTGGACAGGGGTGAGAGGATAGATAGTCGTCAGGGCGATTTTGTACGAGCGAAAAATCAGGTTCAGGTTCGCTGTTTGTCGGTAAAACGATGGGAGATTGACACTGTAAAGTTGCCCGCTCTGCTACTATGGCGCTTAATTCCCGCAATAATCTTCTCAGACAGGTTTCGTGAGCGGTACCTTTAGCTGCCATTTTCACAAGTTCTCCATTAATTAACTCAACTCGATCGTCCTCACCAAAGAACCCCAGTTCTGTCAGGCGGTGATATTCCGCTATGGTGAAGCGTTTTGCAGTTGCGATCGACATAACAGCCACCTCTATACAGGTCTGTTGCGATTATAGGCGATCGTCGATCGGCTAAACAATGCTAATCTGGAACACCGCTCACAACAATCTTGTCAAATTTGCCTCATCCTTTGGTTGCAAATTTCCCAAATTTTGGTGAGTTTACTCGACGAACTTATGTCCGGGATCATATCTGCCTTAAGCAAGATTCTAGCATCACTATTTATTAGGTACTTTAACTAAGTAGCAAAAAAAAAAGTTTTCTAACTAAGAAAGCTGAGCAATACATATTATTTTGGAGGCTTGAATGACATTTACTACTTCCGGTGCTTACGACCAAGGAAAAGCAGATATTCAGAGCTTGAGTGTAGACGACCAATTAGCTTTGCTGTGGTTTGTTTACACTGAAATGGGCAAGTCAATAACGCCAGCGGCTCCCGGTGCTTCCGGTTCCGAAATCGCTCAGGGTTTGTTCGATCAAGTCAAACCGCTGCCCCACGAAGAACAACTACAAGTAATGCGCGACATTGCCTCAAAAGCCAATACTGAAATCAGCCGGATGTACGGCTCAATGAGTCCTGAAACCAAGCTGGCTTTTTGGTATTTTCTAGCATTAGGAATGGACGAAGGAACTATTATACCCATGCCTCCCGACTATGAATTTCCAGAAGCAGGAAAAGCTTTATTAGGAAAGGTTCAGGCGATGGACTTTCAGCAACAAATTGATTTCCTTCGCGGTACAGTTTTAGTAATGGGTGCTGAAGCCGCTCCGGGGGCTGGCATTTAAAAATAGGACTTACGAAAAAAACCCGGTTTCTCGGAGAATATTGGGTGCGGCAACGACGCATTTAGGAAGAAACCCGGTTTTTAGCCGTTTGATGCGTAAGTCCTCAAAAAGATTAGTAAGTAGCTCAAACTAATACGCCACGCCAGAAACCCGGCTTCTTTAAGAAACCGGGTTTCTGGCTGTTCTGTTTTTTTAGGTTGACGGCGAAGCTCCGCACTTTACAGCTAATAACTGAATTCAAGGGATCTGTTTCCCACAACTTCCGGCGCACCGACTGTTAAACGCATATCTTCGCAGGCAACTGTTAGCAAGGGCTGGCCTAAGTTTAAACTGGCAAAAGGACTTTCTTCTGCCACCTCTAATTCGCCTTTAATCAAACCGCTGCGAGACTGTAATCCTCCTTTAAACAACAGCAAATTGCTGCGGTCAGCGCTGAAAACATTTCCGCTAAAAGGCACCGGTAAGGCTAAAGTTTGCTTGCTGTAATTGAGGCTGCACAGTTGACGGTTTTCTTGGCTAACTGTGACGCGGTAGCCTAGGGGTGCGGCCTTTACCGAATCGCTGCCTTCCCAACTAAATTGAGCTAATTCTTTAGGAAGTCCCCAAATTTCCCGTCCGCCGGCTACCGAGTTAGGGTTGTCTACGTAGATATGGGAAATCCAAGCGCCCCATTTTCCTGCATAATTGGCGATCGCGCTAACTACAATTAACTCATTGTACTCCATCACCGAACCCAACCCGTAGGAGGATATATAAATGCCACCTAGGGTTTTTCCTGGCAATAAAGAGACTATTTCTAACTCAGAGGGAACCAAGGGGCGCACTCGTGCCACATCTACCAATTGTAAAGTCTGAACAGCATAACCTTGCAGATTCCAAGGTGCAGGTGGGTATACCATTTTCAGTGATTAAATATCTGAGATTTTATCTTTATTTTAGCTTAGGGTCTCAAAAGCGACAGCCCTTTGCATTTTTTCACACCTTGTTAGTAAATTTAGTCTATTTAAACAAATTAATATGTGGGCATAAATTAGATGAATATTTGAATAGGGAATTTAGCTGCTAAAAAGTATGTATTTTACGGCACTATCGGGACGTATAAGCTGTTGTGCATTTAAATTATATGTTGAGGGCGGGATCTCCTGCCCCCCCACAAGAGTGAAAATTTATTTTACCATGCAATTTAAATGCGGATTAGCTTAATACTAAAGTGTGGTGGGAAATTATTTTTATATATAACTCGGCGATTTAAATCGAAATCTCAACTTTCCTGCTATCTGTAATAGCAGGTTTTACCCACAATACGTGGCTGTAACTAAAGATTTAAATAAACCCGCCCCCACAAAGCGGTAAATCATCCTGTACATTTTTTGGATGAGTATCGAAGTAAAAATTGACGTGGGTTATCTGTTGTGTGGGGGCGGGTTTAGTAATATTGTTAGTTAAAATTAGATATTATTCGTAAAACCCGCCCTACAGACACTATCCGCGTTAATCCGCGTTCATCTGCGCTTAAAGACCTGCAAATCTACTTACTAGCATAACCCGTACTTACCAAAAACTCCCGCAATTTCCCAAAGAATTCAGTGCGATCGCGTCCTTGATAAACCCTCTCCAACAACTGCCAACCTTCCGCCTCCTGACCCATGACATACTTGTTCGCCATGAAGGCCGCCAAAACCCCCTTCACCTCCCCATTTTCACTCAAACGCTTGTTAGATTCCAGCCAAAGCTCAGCAGAATTTGTGTATACTTCCACCGGATACTCTTTGCTAACATCTTGCATTTTACCTTGGCGGTACTGCCAAATTTGCAGCGGAAAGCGAGAATCAGCGTAATTTGTAAAAGCCTCGGAAAATCTGCCGTCCTGACTCTTAAACTCTGGGATATCATTTTTGCCAAAATCGACTATTTCGTAACTCACATTGCCCCAGAAATGCTTGACATGAGTGTATTTGTTAGCTGCCGAGTCGTAGCGGTAAATAAACGAATAATTGCAGCAGCGGACGCCGCTTTTGATTGACACTAAATCTGCCAGCACTTCCGGTTCCTTGTCGCCGTCCAAATCACGGATTCGCAGCGATAAAAAACGTCCTTCTGATATTTCTTCGCTGGCTCTTTTGTCTGGATTATCTACTAGAGAACGAGTCGGAATCAGCACGGGTTCTTCTAATAAACTTTTACCGTCGCGGATAATTCTGATGCGGAGATTTTTAGCATTTTCTGCTTCTTTTACGAAAGAAACTTCCGCCCTAACTTTCCCCGCTTCCGAGATTTCTGTTGTTCTCGGCGGGCCGATATTCGCCGGAACTTGGGCAATATATTCGGCAGGAACTAAGGCAGTTTGGCCGGGTTTGGCCAGCGCCTGACAGAAAAAAGTTGCGACTTCGGCGCGAGTAACATTCCGAGTAGGTTCTAGCTGTTTAACAGCAGGATAATTGACCACAAGTTGTTTTTCTGTGGCGGCGGCGATCGCATTTCTTGCCAGTTCGGGAATTTGCGACGCATCTTCAAAAGTGGCCTCCAAAACCTCAGCCGCCGACCCCGTAGGTGTATATTTCAAGCCGCTGGTTAAAGCTACCAAAGCCTGCCAGCGGGTAATATTCAAAGTCGGGTTAAAGATACTGCCACTGTATCCAGACATAAAACCCGTCTGATAAGCTTCTCGAATTGCTTTAAAACCCCAGTAATTTGTAGGAATATCTGCAAAGTCGATCGGAGCGCGGACGGTTTTGGCATCGGGAAAAGCCATGCGAACCATCGCCGCAAACTCAGCGCGGCTGACGGGGCGATTCGGGCGAAAAGTGCCGTCTTCGTAGTAGCCACTGATGATTTTTTTCTGCGCTAACTCCTCTATGCAAGCTTGCGCCCAATGTTCGTTAACATCCTTAAATTTGGCTTGAGCAAATGCCGGCGCTACATTCAGGCCCGGAAACATTAAATTCCCGATGATTATCCCCAAAGCTACGACGAAAGCAATTACAGCTTGACTTTTGTGCGATCGAACCATATAACAGCCTCCTCATAATTCGCAAATATACCAAAACCTACAGCACTAATGCACTCATATTAAAGAAACCGGGTTTTTTTACGAAAATCTTTGGCTGTAGCCCTCAAATTAGGTGAAAAACCCGGTTTATTTGGTGGGAATGCGTAAGTCCTATTGTAAAAAACCCTCGTTTCTGACTATCTCTGCTAAAACAAAGCAGCAGTAGCGCCTGATACACGGAACCGTGGAATAGAATAGCTGATAGCAACTTTGTCACCTGCGATCGCGATGTTATCCCCAAAGGAACTAGCTGGTTGAACATTACCCAAAACGGAACCAAAATCTGTACCCAAATAAGTCTCGATCGGGTGTCCTGTTGTACTGTTAAAGCGATATACAGCGCCTTGAGACTCGTACGAGCTGGCTCCAATCAGAATATCACTGCCTGTAACTGCCAAGCTACCTCCGAAACCATCGTTTGTGTATAAGTTGGAATCGGGGGGGTTTGGGTTGGAAAATTTTCGGATTAATGAGCCTGTATTCCCGTCAAACAGGTACGCTGCACCCCTACCGCGATCGGCAAATGGCGCTCCTATGAGAATATCGTTACCAACTGCTGCGATCGCTATACCGAAAGTAGCACTATTGTCAGCAGGATCTGGGCTTGGCAAAGTTTGGAGGAGTTGACCTGTTATGCTATCGAACAGATAAACTGCTGAATTAATGGATGTTTCCAACGGTTGTTTTGATGAGGCTGCGATCGCAACTTTGTTTTCGACAGCATTTGCATATTCAACCGGAAAAAGATTTCTAGGGATGGGACTAAAAAAGCTTTGCAGTAGCGCGCCTGTATTGGAGTCAAACACGTATGCAGGAGCCACTGTTTGATAACTGAAAGGTAAGTCTGGAGTGGGAGAAATCAGGACGTTGTTACCCACAAAGGCGACTTTTCTAGCAGTGCCGGAGCTAAAAGGTTTGGTATCCCCAGTGCTGAAGCTTTGCAGTAGTGCACCTGTATTCGTATCAAACAGGTATGATTCGTTGCCGCCAGATGAAATCAGGGCTTTATTATCAGCTATAGCGACGTTGTTACCAAAGGAAACAGATTGTGTAGGTGGCCCAAAAGTCTGGAGGTACTTCCCCGTATTAGTGTCAAACAAGCGAGCAGATCCTGGAGCTTTGTTGTCAATGCTTATGCTTCCGAGGAGCAGTCTATTGCCGTCGGCTGCGATCGCATTGACGAAATCGAAGGTTTGAATCGGAGAGGGCGGTTTGTTATCGTCGAGAACTTTTAATGTAGCTGTATTCTGCGTGCTAATATTCGTGATGCCTGTGGGTTCGGTCAATGTCAGCAAAGCCGATCGAGGATAATGACGAATTGCATCATCGACTAAAGGAATATTAACAGTTTTAGGTGTAGTGTCTCCAGCGGCAAAATTGACCGTACCTAACTTGACTGGGAAAAAGGCAGCGTTTAAGTTTGAGGGGCGAAGGCTGGCCCCAACAAATGGATTGGGATAATCCAGCGTTACTGTTGCGCTGACCGCAACGTCGCTGCCGTCTGTGCGAGTCACGGTGACAGTATTGGAAATATTGCTTTCATTGGTTATGAAATCATTGGCGCTAAAAGCTAACCTGCCGGGAACGAGAAAGTCCGAGCGCTCTAAAGTGCTACTGCTAACATCTTTTACAACTGCCAAAAACTCCCCTGTATCTTGCTGAATTACAGTATCGTTTGGATTTTGAGAGTCCGGCAAAATTCTGATATTTTCAAACACAAGCGCCTCTGCTAAGGCAATTTTATCCTCGCCCTTGTCAAAATCAGTAATAGTATCCGCTAGAGCAACAGTAGAACCGCCGAGTTTATTTGTGAGTACAAATACGTCATTACCTTCGTCTCCGGTGAGAGTATCTACACCAGTATCGCCGTTGAGAGTATCGTTGCCGAAGCTGCCAAACAGTGCATCGTTACCTTTGCCTGCCCGCAAAATGTCGTCGTCGGCTAAACCGATAAGAGTATCGTTATCTACTTCGCCTTTGAGTAAGTCATCACCATTTTCTCCTAACAGCGAATCGTCGCCTTTACCGCCGTAAAGTGAATCGTTGCCGTCATTGCCAAAAATGCGATCGTCACCGGCATTCCCCAGAATCAATTCTGCATCTGAGGAACCCGTTACAGTATCCTCTGGACCCAACAACCAGGCTCCACCAGGAAAATTAGCAAGCTGTCCCACGGAAAGCGTAAGATTTTCCGATGTGTCGTCTCCTACCAAGCGCGGCGGGTTATAAAAAGTGTCTGCTTTTAGTGCCATCTTCGCGTCCTCTTTGCTAAATTGAACTTTTGGCAAGAAACCGGAGTTTTTAATTACAATACTTGCTGAAACCCCTTAATCTCGGTTAAAAAACCCGGTTTCTTTGTTCGGAGTAGCGATCGCACTGACACAATTAGGCAGAAATTTGTTGCCACAGGCGATCGACTGTCACGAATTTGTAACCTTTATACAAAAGCAATGGAATTATTTTATCCGCCGAAGCTGCAACATCTTCGCCGCCGCAATAGCCGTCGTGCAGTACAATAATAGATCCGTTTTCAGTTTGCTGCACGATGCGACTAATAACTTTCTTAACCCCCGGCCGCACCCAATCTTCCGGGACGACACTCCACATTACAGGGCGATATTCCCACTGTTGCAATAACTCTAATGTTCGCGGCGTAAAAATGCCGTTGGGCGGCCGCACGTCCAGGATTAATTTTGGGTCTAAATCGCAAGCTTTGGCAATTGCTTTTTGCGTGTCTTCTAAACTTTGTTTTAGTTCGTGTGTTTTGAGTTTTGGAAACGATATATGCTGATAGCCGTGGAGGCCGACCCAGTGTCCGCGCTCGTACACTTCTTTAGCCGTTTCTGGATGCCTGTCCACGCAAAAACCTAGCCAGAAAAAACTAGCTTTGATGTCGTATTTATCTAAAATTTTTAACAGTTGAGGTGTGTGCTGACGGTGCGGCCCGTCGTCAAATGTGAGGGCAATTTCTCGGCTGTTGATATCTCCCGTCCACAGACATCTGGGAAAAGCAGATTTGAGGATGGGATGAACGACAGGAAACAGGGGTGCTAGTGGCATTGATTAACCTTGATAAATGCGATCGGGTAGAAATGAAGCTGCGTTACAATAGAATAAAGTTAACTCAATCGAGGTAAATATGACAACTACCGTTGAGATTGGAACGCTAATTGTCACCACGCCGGGAACTGGCGACTGCCGCCCCCTCATTGCCAAAACCCGAATAACCGTAAAAAATATTGCTATTGATTTTAATGCTGGGCTGACTCCAGAAAAAATCCTTGATGAAAAACCGCATTTGACTCGATCGCAAATTTATGGTGTACTAGCCTAATATTAGGCGAAGCCAGACAAAATTGACGCAGATATAGCAGCATAAAACGCTGATAAAAAGTGCTTGTAATCGGAATGTACGATAAATTTGAGCAGTTAAAATATAATAAAACAGCAATAGTTAAAAGGTTATATTATATCTGAATAACTGTCTCTAATAGATGAGAAATCGCACTTCAAAAAATCTTTAACTCTTTTGATAGATCCTCAAACTATATCCGATAAATCGACCTCTATCTCGCGGTCGATGCGATCGCCCTACCGTGTCTTCCTATACTGAACACTATCAAAACTAATCGACCAATCATCAAGGAGGAAAAATGACCGAGGAATATTTAGCCGAACGCACAGTTTCAGCCGTCTTTAAGGAAGAAGAACAATTAGACGGTGTAATTCGGCGGTTGCTCGATCGCGGAGTTTCCCGCGACCACATCTCAGTCATGGGAAAAAACTTTCAGTCTAAAACTAGAATTGCCGGCTTTCTTACTAAAAAAGATGTGATTTTAGGCGGTCTGCGAAGCGGGGCGATTTTTGGTTCCTTATTCGGTTCTTTTTTGGCTTTGCTAACTGGCGTCGGCCTGCTGTTTATTCCCTTTGTCGGTACAGTAGTCTCGGCGGGCCCGCTGGGCGCTGCACTGTTGGGTGCAGCTAGCGGGGCGATCGCAGGTTCGGCCGGTGCTGGTCTAGTTTCCGCTTTAGTCACTTTGGGAATGCCCGAAGACAAAGCAACTATCTATCAAACCCGCGTTGAAGCAGGCGAATTTCTCGTGATGGCAGAAGTCCCCGCAGATAAATCGGGCGAATTTCAACTCTTGCTAGAAAGTGCAGGCGGCGAAGAAGTTTCAGTTAGCGAGATGACCCTGCCGCGCGCAGTTAAAGGTCGCTGCAATAGTCCGGCAGATTTGTCTCCAGAAGTGCGATCGCACCTGTCGGAAGCAGCTCAAAAAACCTTTATGGAATCATACAACGCCGCATTTGATGAAAGCAACGACTCGATACAAGCCGAACACACCGCTTGGGACGCCATTCACCAGCAGTACGAAGAAGATGAAAACGGTGTTTGGACTAAGCCTTTAGCGAAAGTCTAGTCTGGCAATCGCACTAAACTAATAAAAAATACAATCAAGCCTCTAGAACGGCGGTTCTGGAGGCTTTGACGATTTTAGATTTTAGATTTTAGATTTTATAATTGTGCAAGACTTACTTCGTAAAGACTTGGAAATTACGGAAAGTCTCATTACTTTTTGAAAGTGGTATAGCAATCCTCGCATCATTTGTGAATTTCTTACTCCCGAGCGAGCGGGTTCGAGGAGGGTTGGGGTGGGGTAAAAAATTTACGACTCATTTAGTAGGATTGCTATATTGCACTAGGTTGCGTTGTCAAGTACAATCTATAGGCTTACAATATAAAATTGAGTTAAGCAAATGCAAAAATACGTTTGTACAGTTTGCAATTACGTCTACGATCCAGAAGTAGGCGACCCCGACGGAGGCATAGAGCCCGGTACTGCCTTTGAAGATATCCCCGACGATTGGGTTTGTCCCACTTGTGGGGCGAAAAAATCCGATTTTGAACCAGAATAAGCGAGAAAAAATTTGTCCGATCGAATCCTCAAAATTACAGTTATCGGCGGCGGTGCTGCTGGTTTTTTTAGTGCAATTACCTGTGCCAAAACCTACCCGCAGGCCCGCGTCACTTTACTAGAAGCTGGCCGACAACTCCTGGCCAAAGTTCGCATCTCGGGCGGCGGGCGCTGCAACGTTACTCACGCTTGTTTTGACCCTGGTGTTTTAGTGCAGAATTACCCCAGAGGTGGGAAAGCTCTGCGCGGTGCTTTTACTCGATTTCAACCGCGCGATACTGTAGAATGGTTTGCAGGTCACGGTGTGAAGTTGAAAACAGAAGAAGACGGGCGAATGTTTCCGACCACAGACGATTCGGGGACAATTGTTAACTGTTTGATCCGGGCTGCTGAGGATGCAGGCGTAAAAATTCGCACCGGCGATGCAGTAGTTTCTGTAAAGAAATTAACAGGAAATACGGCAGAGGGCGAATACGGAGACACCGCCCCTAGGTTTGAAATTGAGTTAAAGTCGGGGGAGACATTTAAGTGCGATCGCATTCTTCTGGCTACAGGCAGCAATCCTTCGGGTTATAAGTGGGCAAAAGAGTTAGGTAATACTGTAGAACAGCCCGTTCCTTCTCTATTTACTTTTAATATTTCCGACAGCAGAATCAAAGAATTAGCTGGAATTTCTGTTCCTAATGCTAAGGTGAAATTGCCGGGAGCTAAATTAGAACAAAGCGGGCCTTTGCTCATTACTCACTGGGGTTTAAGCGGGCCTGCTGTACTGAAACTTTCAGCTTGGGGTGCGAGATTTTTGCACGATCGCCATTATAAAACACCTGTGCTGGTTAATTGGCTTCCCCAGTACAATGCGGAAGTTTTGCGGCAGCAACTGCTAGCGGTTAAGTCGCAGTTGTCGCACCGATTGATTGTCTCTAGCTGTCCGTTTCCGGTGCCGCGCCGCCTCTGGGAACGTTTGACAAGTTCGATCGGCATTGATGAGCAAAAACGCTGGGCAGACTTATCTAACAAAACCCTCGATCGCCTCCTGCAAGAACTCGTTCAAGGCGAATATCAGATAGCAGGAAAAGGGGCATTTAAAGAAGAGTTCGTCACCTGCGGCGGTGTCAACCTCAAAGAAGTCGATTTTAAGACAATGGAAAGCCGCCGCTGTCCCGGACTTTTCTTTGCTGGCGAAATCTTGGATATCGACGGCGTGACGGGCGGTTTCAACTTCCAAAGTGCTTGGACTACGGCGTGGTTGGCCGGTTTGGCGATCGGCAAATGAACTCGATTTAGACGGGCAATTATTAAATTTTGTGTTATTTTTGAATGAAGAGGCACAAAATGTGATTTCTGTTGAGCCTGTAGAAGAAATTCGCAGTTTTGCCTCCTTCCACATCGGGGTCAAACACATGAAAAACTTTAAGCTGAAAACCCTAAAATTCCCGAACCCCACTGACAGCCATCTGGACTCACCTTTGATAGAAAAAAATGGCTTGGTGGAACTTAACCCAAAATTTACAAATCCTGAATTTTTAACCAACTGGATTTTTGAGACAAACCTGTACGGCGAAGCAGTTTCAATCGACCACTTTGTCATCACATTTCCCAGCCGAACCGAACTCGAAAACTACGCCGCATCTTTCCGCCCTTTCGGCGCCAAAACAGTTGAAGGCCCCGACTTGTTCCCGCTCAACTTTTGTGCGGAAAACATTAATGTTCCCTCCGACTTGTGGCTGCATTTAATGACCTTATTAATGCCAGCAGGCGGCTTAGTAGTATTAGATGCGCCCCACGCAGCCGACGACCAAACAGACCGCTTCCAGCAAGAAAGAGGATTAGAAGCAGTTCACCACGTCGCGATTAGAGTCGAAAACGTGCAGAATGCTGCTAAAATATGGCAAAACAAAAACTTTAAACCGCTATCAGAGCGTCCTTTAAACTCCGGCTCATTAACCCAGTGGTTTCTGCAAAACCCCGCCGGACAAATCATCGAATTAATAGAACGTCTCCCCGGCAACAACGCTACCTTTGACTGCAAAAACATCGCAGGTTTGCGCCTCAGTGAAATCGCAGGTTAGTACGGCAGGCAATATCCCGGCCCCACAGTTCCCAATTCAAATTTCCCAATTCAAAATTTATCTCGTTCCCAGTCTCTGACTGGGAATGCCGATTCGGAGGCTCTGCCTCCTGTCTTTTCACTAATAAAATATATGGTTGCCATAAAAATCCCCAAAGTCACTTTTCAACCCCCAACATTCAACTCACTTGAAGAAGAACGCCGCCACCGCAAACAGCGTTTAGCCGCCGCATTCCGATTATTTGCCCGCTTCGGATTCAGCGAAGGAGTGGCCGGACATATCACCGTCCGCGACCCCGAACACCTAGACCATTTTTGGGTCAATTCTTTTGGAATGCACTTTAGTTTAATTCGAGTCAGCGACCTAATTTTAGTCAACCACAAAGGCGACGTTGTTGAAGGAAATAAACCCGTAAACGAAGCAGCATTTGCCATTCATTCCCAAGTGCACAGCGCCCGCCCCGACGTAATCGCAGCAGCCCACGCTCATTCTCCCTACGGCAAAAGTTGGTCGAGTTTGGGCCGCCTGCTTGACCCGCTGACGCAAGATGCTTGTTCTTTTTATGAAGACCAAGCTTTATTTGACGATTACACCGGAGTTGTTTTGGAAATCGAAGAAGCTAAACGCATCGCCAAAACTTTAGGTGAGAAAAAAGCCCTTATCTTACAAAATCACGGACTGTTAACAGTAGGTCAAACAGTAGATGAAGCGGCTTGGTGGTTTATTTCAATGGAACGTTCTTGTCAAGCGCAGTTAATGGCCGAAGCAGCGGGAAAACCAATTCTCATCAAGCCAGAATGTGCGCGTTTTACACAGCAGCAAGTAGGGTCTCACCGGATGGGATGGTTTAGCTTTCAACCGCTTTATGACATGATAGTGCGCCGGGAACCTGACTTATTAGATTAGAAACTCGGCGGTTGAAACCGCTATTACACAAACACAGTTGGCCTGCGGCAAATAAATAATGAAGGGGGTATTAAAGGCGGATTTAGTATCAGGAGTGCAAAACTTATAAATTCATGCTGAAGCCGAGTCCAACCAAGCTATCAAATCCTCTTGAGTGGTAAAGTCTAACAAGATTTCTCCTAAATCCTGTAGTTGTTCCAGAGATAACTGCTGGATGCGAGTTTTAATTTCTGGTGGGATTTCGCCAGTGCGCCGCGCGATTTGACGCAGGATTAATGCTGTTTCCCCCTCAATTATGCCTTCTTGGCG
Organism: Microcoleus sp. MON2_D5; assembly: GCF_036701905.1. Lineage (NCBI taxonomy): Bacteria > Bacillati > Cyanobacteriota > Cyanophyceae > Oscillatoriales > Microcoleaceae > Microcoleus > Microcoleus sp. MON2_D5. The sequence continues at coordinate 18,411 of NZ_JAUBRM010000020.1, read as the reverse complement.
GCTTTTAATAATAGCACCACGTTGGTCTTCAAAAAACATTTCCCGCTTTTCCAATTCCTCTAATTCCTTAAGGGTTAAATTAGTTCTGCTGGCGATGGAAAAAGCTGTTTGAATTTCGGGCATTGATGCAAATTTTTCGGGAATTTCCTCGAAGAGGGGAGCATTTTTGATAAAATAAATCCAGCTTTGAATTAGGTTTTCGACTTGTTCCAGTTCTTTGTTAAACTTGGGAAGTTCGACAAACACTAATTCGATTTCTCTGTTATAATACTCGAAGTTTTCTTCGAGTTCTTTAAATACAAAATGGGTGAGAAATTTTTCGGTATTCTCAAACAGAACAAAATCCGTAATTGTTAAAGCAATCAGAGGATTTAATTTCGAGTATCCTTCTCGGGGCCTGAGTTGAGTTGCGTAGGTTTTGGCGGCATTGTATACTACCCGTTTAGTAAAAGCTTCTACATTTATTACCTGCATTTCGATAATCACAGTTTTGTTGCCTGTAATTTTGGCTTTAACATCCAGGTAAGTGTCTTTTAATCCAGTAACGCTCGGCGCGGCGTAAGGGTCAATAATTTCTAAATCTTCAATGGTTGGCTGTGCGTCATAGAGCATAGCATTGAGGAAGCTAATCAAAATGTCTTTGCTCTGGGGCGAACCAAAGATTTTTTTGAAACCAAAATCTGTTTTAGCACTGATGAAAGGCATAATTAGTAAATGGTAATTAGTAAAGGGGGCGTTTAAATCACAAAAGTCCTTCCATTTCTAAGTCTTCAATTATCTGCAATCCGCGCGGGTCGCCGACTCGCAATAGCGAAGATTTAGCATCTTCCCGCACGCCCATGTCTTCATCTTCTTCTAAAGCTTCAATTAGACCATCAATCGCCCCAGCGTACACTATATTATTCGGCAATTCCCGGGCCAGTTGCCCGATCGCCCAAGCGGAATTACTTCGCACAGCAGATACAGAATCTCCCCGCAGCGCTTCAATCAACGGCGGAATCGCAGCAATCACCACAGAGTAACCAACTTTTGCCATTTGACCCAGAGAACTCGCCGCCCACAAACGCACCGCCGAAATATCAGTTTTCAGAGCATCAATTAAAGATGGCAAAGTGCGGTGGTCGCTGCAATTTCCCAGGGCCCAAACTACCCCTTTGCGAACGTAACCGTTCCAGTCGCAGTTAAGCTGAAGAATCAGCGGTTCCACAGCATCGGGACTCGGATTTCGCCCCAACGCATAAGCTGCGCTCACCCGCACCAAGGGGCAACCGTCTCTCAACAAATTAATTAAATGCGAAATTGCTCGATCGTCCTGCAGTTCGCAAAAAGCCCGCGCCGCAATCATCCGGTGCTGAGGTTCCGGGGATTCCAGCAAAGGCAGCATTTCCTCGGGATCTGGCAGCGGGGGTTCGGATTCATAAATTTGATCCAAAGGGCTTTCCAGTTCCGTGTCAGTATCAAGGGCGTTGGAGTAGTCGTTATTGTGCATAAAAAAACTTTACCGCACTGAGGATGCTCCTGAGCAACTCAGACAACGGTCAACAGCAACTAGGATAATACCAATAAAAGTATTCCGAGGGAGGACTTCATTCCTCATGTGGTTCATAGTGAGGACTGAAGTCCTCCATAAAGTTCGCAGTCAAGACTTAAGTGCCAATAAAGTCACAAAGTTTTTAGCTTCTTTCTCTATCAAAACTCTTCGTCCTTACTACAAACATTACCTTTTATTTTTTAAAGAGACTTGAGCATCGAGACGGAATGACTTTGATAGCCTAATTTTTGATAGAGATTCACCGCAGGCTGATTGCTCAGAAATACTTGCAAACCAATTTGCCGATCGCCCCTTTCGCGCGCCCAATTTTCAGCATGAATAACTAAAGCTGCACCGATCCCCAGACGGCGATGTTCCGGTGCTACGTACAGCAAAAAAATGTGAGCGTAGCGTTCTCCGGTGGTTTGGTCGATCGCATTTCCCAACCACAAACATCCGACAACCGATGTCAGATTTTGGACTTGAGATTGTGGATTGAGATACTGCGAGGGAAGCACCGGCAAAATTTCTGCCTCTTCCTGGCTGTTTTTCTGGCACTCTACCCACCAAACCGGCGTCTGGTTAGAAAAATACTGCTCGACAGTTTGAGCCAAATGTTCCAATTCCCCATCCGGGTAAAGCTCTCGGTAAGTCCGGTGCATAAACTTTACCAGTTTTGCCCGATCGAGTCCAGATCCTGAGCGCAGCCCGTAGCCCGGTATTAATTGAGCAGACATCAGCTCACCGGACACGCAAAGCGGAATAATTTAGCCCCAAGAAAATTGGATTCACTACTGCCGCTTGCTTTTGGGGGATCGCTTCCTCAATCGGTGCCGGGGCCGCCATGTCAGCCGGCAAAAAGATGCGAGCGCTGACTGCTACCAGAGCCGCAAAAAATACTAATATCGCTATAAATGGAGCAATGTATTGACGAATGATAGCCATAACCGCAAAAACTTGATTCTTGAGTTGATATTATCAAGTCTACCATAAAATCTTGTCAGCTATAATGGCTGCTATTGGGCACTTAGCTCAACAAGAGAGCGATCGCCAATACCAACAAACAGAAAAGATAATATTATGAGTGCCTCGCCTGCTGTTTATGAAGCTCTGGCTAAATCAATTGTTTTTTTGAATCAAAAGCCAAGCGCAGCCAATGAAGTTTCGCGTTTCCTAGATACTAATGGCTACTATATCGATCGCATATTCGACGACCCAGAAACAAACTTTTATGCGATCGGGTTCGGTTCATCCAATCCCGAAAACCCGCCAGCCCTCGTATTTAAAGGTACAGACTTCATCGACGGCGACGCTATCTTTTCCGACTCGCGGGACATTGGTTTACCTGAATTTGAAAAGAACAAAGATAATATCAAAAACTGGCTAACAGAAATCGGTCAAAATACAGGTAAAAACCCCAACAAATTATTGCCCGATGTCATCGGGCACAGTTGGGGCGGAGCAGTCGCTCAAATTGTAGCAACCGAATACACATCTCTGACCGGCGATATCTTTACTTTCAACTCTCCGGGAGTGTCAGCGAGTACATTCACCACTTTTCGGAGAAATCTCAGCAGGGCAGGCAACAAAAATGTCACTCACTACATTGTCAGCGGAGATGTAGTTAGCTTGTTTGGGGAAGCATTTATTCCGGGTAAAGTATTTATCCAAAGTTTTACAGACCCGAGTATTAATCCCTTAACTGTTTTGGCAAAACATCGAACTGAAAATTTGTTAACTACTCCGCCCGTGGGTTTTTTGCAGAGGCAAATTTCCGTAGAACAATTAAACAGTCCCGAATTTACTTATAACAACGACTCGGATTTTAACGAATTTATCGCTGCCCTAAATTTTCCCTTGGCCAATGTGTCAATCCCAATCCGAACCAGAGGCGGTGCAGAGAGTTTGAGAACGGCACCAGAATTTTCTTTTGTGCAGTTAATCAGACAAATGCAATACGGTTTAGCTCCCTTACAACCGAATTATTTATCAGGGGACGATCGCAACAATACTGCTACCGGCGGCCCTGGAGAGGATACAGTTATCGGCAATCGCGGTAACGATACTCTCAGAGGCAATCGAGGTAATGACAGCATCACCGGTGGTGATGGCGAAGACTTCTTGTACGGCGGCAGAGATAACGATTATTTGGACGGTGGCGACGGAAATGATTTGATTTCCGGCGAGTTTGGCAACGATTTTTTAATGGGCGGCGCGGGGCGCGATCGCTTTGTATTGGAATCCGGCGGCGGAACCGATGTGATTGTAGATTTTCAAGATAGTGAAGATTTAATTACACTGTCGCGGGGTCTAACTTTTCCTCAAATTAGAGTAACCCAAGCGGGTGACGGAGCTTTAATTACTATCCCGATTACTGGTGAACTTCTTGCTACTCTCAGAGGCGTAGTGGCAAGCGATATTACGCGGGTAGATTTTGTATAGATTGAGGGCGAGAAAAATTTGTATTTTTGGTGGCGCGAAACCCGGGTGGGTTTTGTAGCGCTATTGTTGTTTGTAACAAAAAAATGGCGCTTGAATTGTCCCTAAAAAGCCACTAAAACTGACCAATAAATATGGTTAATAAACGAAGTTTATTGTAAACTTAGTTAAGTAGCTGAAAAACTAATTCCCCATCAAACGACAGGAAATAAAAAAATATGCCCTCATCCCCCGCCGCTTACGAAACTATAGCCAAGCAACTTGTTTACATAGATAACAACCCCCAGTCTCAAACCTTAGTTCAAACAGGTTTGAGCGCTGCTGGCTACCAAATCGATCGCACTTTTGACGATCCCGCGACTGGATTTCACGCGATCGGCTTAATTTCCACCACCCCAGACAAACCGCCCGTTTTGGTAGTTCGGGGCACCGACTCGCCCGTAGACGATCTTGCCAACGCAGACCAGCGCGGCGCCGGTTTCAACCAATTTGAAGCCAACAAACAAGCCTTAGGAAATTGGCTGACACAAATCAGTCAAGATACAGCAAAAAACCCCAGCCGCTTGCCACCAGACCTTCTGGGACACAGCTTGGGCGGCGCCATAACGCAACTAGCCGCCACCGAATTTACATCTACTATCGGAGATGTTGTCACCTTCAATTCTCCCGGAGTTGATCAGAACACTGTCAATACATTCAAGCAGAAAGTCGGTGCCGGAAAAAATGTAACTCACTACATAGTTAGCGGCGATTTTGTTAGTTTGGAAGGAGAAGCTTTTCTCCCTGGAAAAGTAGTTTTGCAAACATTTACTAACCCGATTATTGACCCGCTGCTTGTCTTAAACAAGCACAACCAAAGGGGTTTGTTAACTTCTCCTCCTCCCGGTTTAACTCAGACAGAAATCTCTGTAGACCAGTTGAACCGCCCTGATTTCACTTTCACAGATTCAGATTATTTAGAGCTGTTAGCTGCCTTAGACTTTGCACTGCCGGCCTTGGGAACAGCGCTGGAATCCCGCAGCAGCTTAGAGCAATTAAGAACCGCTCCGGGAACCTCCTTTTTAGGAAACGTTGTGGCAGTCCAAACTGCTCTAGATCCATCCCAAACTAACCAATTAGTAGGGGACGATGCCAACAATACAGCATCAGGTTTTGCAGGGGACGATATTCTCACTGGCAATGGGGGAAACGACACTCTCAGCGGCAACAAAGGCAACGATATTATCAGCGGTGGCATCGGCAACGACCAGCTATTAGGTGGCAAAGGGGATGACAATTTGACCGGGGGGGAAGGAGACGATACGCTCATTGGCGCAGGGGGTACAGATCTCTTAATTGGTGGCGCTGGACGCGACGTATTGGTGTTAGGAGTAGGTGGGGGTACAGATACACTTGTAGACTTTCAAAAGGGTCAAGATTTAATCGGTTTGAGCGGAGGTTTGAGCTTCAACCAACTGATAGTTACTGAAGGCGATTTTTCAACGACGATTGAAATTGCCCGTAACGGCGAATTTCTTGCCAGTATTCCTAGCATTCTAAGTAGTCCGCTAACAGCCACTGATTTTATTGCGATTTAGTTGGGCGCTGGCAATACAGATATTCCGTAGGGACACAACATTGTTGTGTCCTTATTTTATCTTATGAAGGCACGCACAATTTATACGAGTTAGCGATTAAAAACATCCATATTCCTGTAGGGGCAGGTTCGGCTGAATATCGAAAAAGTAGTGCAGATATTGCTAAACCCACCCCCACCCGAATCTTATAGTTATAACGACTAGACTTGATATTAATCGAAATCGTCCAGTCCAGGCCTGGGCATGGATGCTAATTTTTTCTCATCTTCTAGGGGCAGAAAGAAAATGGTTAGCATACCGGGAATCACAGCCAGCGCGCTCATCAAAAAATAATTTTGATAGCCGAGATTCGTCTGCAAGTAGCCGCTAAAAACGCCCGGAATCAGCACTCCTGCAGCCATAAAAGCCGTTGTAATTGCATAGTGAGATGCTTCGTATTCAGGGCGGACAGTCCGCATCAAGAACACTGTATAGGCAGCTACGCCAAGTCCGTAAGTAAATTGCTCGATCGAATTTACAGCATAAGCCCATTCAATCCCCGGTTGATTGATGGCCAACAGCCAATACAGCACGTTAGTTGAATTTTGCAGAATTGCCGTCGGCCACATCCATTTTTTCAATCCTTGTTTAGCAATCAAATAGCCGCCCAGTAACCCTCCTATTAACAGAAAAATTACCCCGATCGTACCCGATAACAGACCCATGTCCGATGTAGAAACTGCTAATCCTCCTTTCTCCAATTTATCCATTAAAAATGGCGGGGCCATTTTAAACGTCAAGGCATCGCCCAAGCGAAAAATTAAGACATAAGTCACAATCCAACCAATTTTATCTTGCTGAAAATAAGTTTTAAATGCTTCGATAAAGCTTGTTGTTTGTTGGGGGGCGCCGGATTCTAAATCGTAATTTCTAGGATAGGGAAGATACCACCGCTGAAAGAGATATATCAGCACAAACATAATCGCACAAATGCCAAAGGCTGTCGCCCATCCGTAGTTAAGCGCAGACACGCTAAAATCCGAACCGAAAAGTGACAGTGGAATGTTTTGATATATTTTGGTGTCGCCTGTACTTCCGGTGACTAAATGCTGTTCGGCCAGTTTCCCGGCTAAGAACACCAATACACCGCTACCGGCAATGACAGCACCTCTATAAGCGGTGTTGCGAACCCCGACAAACAAGGCTTGCTGGTCTTTATTGAGAGTGTTTAAATAAAATCCGTCAATGGCGATGTCGTGAGTAGCTGACACAAAGGCGATCGCCGTAAAGATAACAAGCGATATAATAATCGGTGCCGGCGTTAATACGCCAAAAGCTAGGAAAGCAAACAGGAAAGCACAAATGATTTCGGTTGTTAAAATCCATTTGCGTTTCGTGGAATACAAATCAACAACTGGTCCCCACAAACCTTTTAAAACCCAAGGAAAAGACAAAAGACTTGTCAAGCCGATGAGTTCGTTGCTGGTTCCCATACCTTTCAAAAAAATCACTGACATTAAATTAACGACGGTGTAAGGCAGACCTTGAGCGAAGTACAATACGGATACCCACAATCCAGCGTTATGCTTTTTTTCCATTGCAAAGATATTTTGGCTAGTTACTTATTTGATTTACTGAGTGCGATCGACAATTCCGGTCAATTAAACCGCTTGCATCACAGTATATGTCATTCCGATGCCAGCGGCAGCCATATAAATAGTGTATTTTAGCATCATTATGGCTCACAAATATTTTCATTTTTGGAATAAGCCTGCAAAAGATGTTGTCCGTTAAAATGAACCAGGTGAGTAGCGTCTTCTGCTACCCAGACATCAGTTTCCCAGGAAATATCAGACAGATATTCTGCCATTGCTTTGCGGCTGAGGAAAGCTGTCACCATCACCAGAGGTACTGTCGAACTTCTAAAAAGATTCTCAAGCTCTGTTTTGCGTTTTGGATTAATCGGGCCGTGAGAAGTAACAGCTTCAATCAACACCAACCAGTTTTTTTCAGTGAAGTGAACAATTACATCTGGCATCTTACCGTGAGCATCCACTGTAACGCCTAATGCAGTTAGCGATCCTTCATTGAAATGAGCAAACTTCTCATCGGTATCTCCGACATAAAGCAGTCTGCCAGCCGGAGTAAAGCGCTCAGCAAACTCACTGACAATCTTTGATATTAAGACGTTATGACCTCCGGGCGAAAGAGTTTTTCTATGACCTTCGATTGTAATGGGAATCCGCGCCATTTCTCGCTCTTGTGCATATCGTTTTTGCAGCGTTTCGACGGAGGCGAGGTAAGCGCGAACATTCTTGTCCCAGTCAGAAGTGTCATAAGTTCGCAGCAGTTCCAAAGCACTTTCTTCTATCTGATATGCAGTTTTTGGACTATTTACCGGACGTTCGGGACTGTCAGGATTAACCACAATTAAACCTGCATCTAGAAACTGATGCACAGTCTGGCGACGCACAGTTTCCCGCGTATTTGGTGCATATTTTTTACTGTACTCCTGCTCCATAAATTCCATAATTGGTGTGATTCCCCGAAGTGGAGATTTCGCCGATCCCCAAGCATCCTTTGGCTTGAGGTCAAGCAAAGCCAGAAGGGTTAAGGCTGAACGTTCGTTAAGCTGACCTTTTGGAAAACCCAGCGCTGCAAGTATTTCTAGAGATTCATCAATACGGTTCTTGATTGTCATTGGGCTATTTTCTAACGGATTAGTCGCCTTCAGCAGTTGTCTCTCGACAAGTTGATCAATCTCCCGCTGTGTAGGAAATATTTCTCCTATTTGAGCGCCAAGTAAAAGTAATTGCTCTAGATTAGGATACTTCAAATTGCGTAAATCCGTAGCATTAACTTGAGTGTGTCCGTTGAACAGTCGGAAAAACGCATCTACCAAGCTCGAATTTAGATAAACGGCCAATCCCCGCGCCAGGGTGAGGTCTAATCCGCGTCCCTGTTGGTGAAAGTAATTCAAATGGTTCTCAAAACCAACGCTAGAACTATTAATTTTATTGGCATCCCAGACTACTGCAACAATTCGCTTTTTCTCTTCCTTTGACGAGAAGCGCTTGCTCAAAACATAATGTTCGTTAGGTACGAGGAGTGCAGCCGTTTTTTCCGTGACAGCTAAAGCTTGATGCTTTCTCGTTGCTGTGGGATATTCAACACCGCCAGCCGAGAAGTGTGCGGGATAAATCAGCGGAACTGTACCGTTCTCAGGTTTTAGCCGCAAGTCAGAGCGAACACGAAAATCTACAACTTTTCCGGTGGAAACTGTTAAGCCTAATTCCTCTAGGCTGCAAGTAAATTGAGCTATTTGCTCGACTACTTTCTGGCTGACAGAATCGGGTAGAATCCGAATAAATTGCTCGGAGTCTTGGGGATTAATTAGGGCGGTATAGGGCAGTTGGTGAGACAAAACCAGGTCATCGCCCACACTGCTGCTTGAGGTAATTAGTACAGTATCTGGCTGTTCTATTTGTTTGGTGGCGCGCACAATAATAGTTTCTTGCAGCACCGCATCATCGCGAAATGGCAACTGTCGGGATTCAAAGATGTGTACTTGGCGTAAAGCCATCATTTGAAGGAATACTTTGCGGAAATCTCGAAAGTATAAACCGTTGCAAAAGCTGCGGGGAGTAATCGATACTAATTCACCGTTTGGTTTAAGCAGGTGAGCAGCAGCAACTGTAAACCCAGCGTAGAGATTGCTGGTTTCTACTCCTATAGAACGTAACAAGCTTCGGAGTTGGGATTTAGCGTCTATCTTGGCATAGGGAGGATTGATAATTGCATGGGTAAATTCCCGTTTTACTGGTTGTGTAAATAGATTGGGCTGCAACATATCGGCGCTGTCTTGAATAAAATCTATTTCGCGAACCTCACAGGTAAAAGATATCCCAAGACGCTGACATTCAATACTGCATAATTCTAAAGTTTGCTTGAGGTATTCAATCAAAATAAGGTCAATTTCATAAGCTGTAACGTGCAGGCTGTGCGGTTTGTTTGGGCGCTGACAAAGCTCGCAAACAACTGCTGCTAACAGCGAACCAATACCAGCCCCGGCATCTAAAAGCGATATATCGGGACAGTTAAATTCAAACATTCCCGCCATCAAACTTGCGACTGAGGCAGGTGTTAAAAATTGTCCTTTTTCTCCTCTCTGGCTTTGCTGCAACTTTCGGGTTGCTTCTTGGCGCCAGCCATCTACTCGATCGAGTAAATTGCTTGCAGTTGAGTAGCTGTTACCCGGAAGGGCTAGGGTTTGAAAGTGCGGTACTATCATTTGTTCAAAAAGTGCGATCGCCAGTTCAGTGTATTTTCGCCCAAACTTTCACCATTGTGCGAAAATGTCAAGCGGACTCTCAAAGCAAAAGTCCGTAAAGGACTGTTAAACGCTCTCTCACACATTTCTGATGCGAAATACCAAAACATTCTTTTTGTCAAGCTTGTTCCTGATTGGCTTAACAATTAGTTTTCTGCTGACTCCTGGTTGGTTCTCCAACTTCCCATTCCGGGCGACCGCAACTATGCCCCCACAAACCCAAACCGCCGAATTTCGCGCCTTCTGGGTGGACGCCTTCAACCCCGGCTTCAAAACGCCTCAAGAAGTCACAAAATTGATCGCAGACGCGCAGCGGGCAAATGCCAACGCAATCGTCGCCCAAGTCCGCCGCCGTGGCGATGCTTTTTACACAAGTGCGATCGAACCCCGCACCCTCGATCCCAACGTTCCGGCGGGTTTCGATCCCCTGCAAGATTTGATTGACAAAGCCCACGCCGCAGACATTGAAGTACACGCTTGGATGGTGACGCTGCCGGTGGTTTCGGGAACCAAACTTCCCGCCGGTCACGTTTGGCAACAACACGGGCCTTCGGCCCCCGGCAGCGACAATTGGGCAATGCTGACTTACGGTGGGGAAGCCCAAGGCTATCTCGATCCCGGTCATCCAGACGCAGTAGATTATACTGTTTCCGTCTATTTGGACTTGCTGAAGCGCTACGATGTGGACGGCGTACAGTTGGATTATGTGCGCTACGGCGGGCCGACTTGGGGCTACAATCCGACTGCGATCGCCCGTTTCAATCAGCAAACAGGTCGATCGGGCAAACCCGCACCCACCGATCCCGCGTGGATGCAGTGGCGGCGCGAACAGGTGACAAATTTAGTGCGGAAGCTTTATGTAGAAAGCCTTGCGATTAAACCGCGCGTTAAAATTACCGCGGCCACGATCGCCTGGGGAGACGGCCCAGCAAACGAGGCAGGGTGGTATCAAACGCAGCCTTACAAAGAAGTATTGCAGGATTGGCGCGCTTGGCTGGAAGAAGGGATCGTAGACATGGCGATGCCGATGACTTACCAGCGCGAGTACAAACGATCGCAAAAACTCGCTTATGACCGCTGGATCGAGTACGCCAAAGACCACCAGTACAACCGCCAAATTGCGATCGGCCCCGGCAATTACCTCAACTACATCGAAGACACCCTAGGCCAGATTCGTCGCGCCGAACAGCCGTCTGCGAAAGGAAATCACGTCGCAGGTACGGTGCTCTATTCCTACGCTAGCAGCAACGTGTACACGAATGTCGAACTGCGATCGGGCGGTAGCGGTGATTTGCCCCGCCAGCCTTGGAAATACGTTCCCCAAAGCAACGATTTGTTTTACACCGCGCTTTCTGTGCCGAGTCAATACGTTGATGCTGCGACGGGTAAAACCTATGAAACTCAGCCTGTGTGGGCGACAGCAGCAGCGGTTCCCGATATGCCTTGGAAGTCGCGGCCGACTACAGGTGCGATCGCCGGAAATTTGCAGCAGTGTACTCAAACTTGCGACGGTGCGAGCTTGACATTGCAGTGGATCGATGCTGCTGGCAAAGTGCGCCAACTGCGCGCGGATGGTAAAGGATGGTTTGGGGCGATCGAGCTTTCTCCGGGAACTTATCAGTTAAAGGTTGATAGCAGTCAGATTCAACAAACTGTTAATGTTGTCGCAGGTGAAGTCACAAAAGTGAATTTCGGAGCCTCTTAATATCTTTTTAGGGTGCGCCGAGGTGCGCTATTGCGATCGACTTACAGCGTATCCCGGGTTTATAGAACCCATTTAGGATCTTTTTGTTGTCTCACAAGCCTTTGAGGTATCTAGGTTGTATCTGGTTTGATGCCTGTTAGCTTAAAGTCCTGACTCTGGTATTAAATCCTCTGGTAAAACGATCCCCTCAAAACCATATAGTTCGCTCAAGAAGATACCAAATGGGTTCTATAAAGTTTCTAAGATTTCTGACTTAGGGAATCTTACTTTTGCGAGTGAAGCATACTTATCTGTTTCAGAGCGATAGCCAGCCGCACAAGCTACGACGGTAGTAAAGCCTTTTGCAGAAAGACCCAACAGGCGATCGTAATTGACAGGTTCAATTCCTTCCATTGGACAGGTGTCAACACCAAGCAATGCAGCACAGGTCATAAAGTTGCCCAGTGCAATATAAGTTTGGCGCGTTGACCATTGATTGATATTAAAACTGCGGGCACCATCCACCAAGTCACTGACGATTAGATTCCGATATCCTGCCATTGCCTCTACGGTCCCGCCCCGCAGCTCGACAGTGCGCGCCATAAAGCGATCGACATCCTCGGCAGTGAGATTCTTTTTAATCGCGAACACGACATAATGAGAGCAATCAGTAACCTGTGACTGATTCCAGGAGAGGGGCTTGAGCTGTTCTTTAAGTTCCGAGCTGGTAATAATCAGAAATTTCCAAGGTTGAAGCCCATAAGAAGATGGTGTTAACACTAACGCATCTTCTAAAGCTGTCCAGATTTCTGGAGCAATTGTTTTGGCTGGATCGAACTGTTTGGTGGCATATCGCCATTTGAGATTTTCGAGTAAGTCTGTCGTAGTGATGTGATTCATTTCTTTTACTTAAGAGATTGCAATTAATCATGGTTGAAACGGATAATTACAGGCTGGTTGCAAATAATCCTGGTTCAACTGAAATGATAACGGAAGCGGTCTGCAAAAAGTAGCGAGCAGGTCGATTTGCTCCCCCGACAGACTAATTTTTAACTAATTCCTAATCGCTTTCCAGAATGCTTGCCAGCAAAGCTTGCTGAGCGTGCATCCGATTTTCTGCTTGATCCCAAACGCGCGATTGACTGCCCTCAATCACGTCATCCGTAATCTCTTCATCCCGGTGTGCGGGCAAACAGTGCAATACAATTGCATTCTTATCTGCTAACTTCAGCAATTGTTCATTTACCTGATAGGGTTCAAACAAAGGAATCCTGATTTTTGCTTCCTCTTCCTGTCCCATACTCGCCCAAACATCAGTATAAATCACTTGAGCATTCTTCACAGCAGCTTCTGCGTCCGCCGTCACAGTAACTTCTGTTTTTCCATTAGCAATATTCTTAGCCTTTTCCACTATCTCAGCATTGGGCTGGAAATCTTGAGGGCAAGCAATTCTTACATTCATTCCCGTCATTGCACAGCCCAACATCAGCGAATTTGCCATATTATTGCCATCGCCCAAATAAGTCAAAGTCACCCCTTCCAACTTGCCAAAACACTCTTTTACTGTCATTAAATCCGCCAGCACTTGACATGGGTGTTCGTCATCTGTCAGTGCATTAATCACAGGAATTTTGGCATAGTTAGCAAAAGTTGCTAAATCCTTTTGCTCGAACGTCCGAATCGCCAAAATGTCTAAATATCTGTCTAAAACCCGGGCTGTATCTACCAAAGGTTCACCGCGGCTGACTTGTGTAACGTTGGGATTGAGGTCAATCACTTGCCCTCCCAATTTATACATTGCCACTGTAAAACTTACCCGCGTTCGCGTTGAAGCTTTGGAAAATAACAAGCCGAGAACTTTATTGCGTTTCAGCTTGACCATTCCCGATTTTAAACTGGCTGCTAGATCCAGCAAATAATTTAATTCATCTATGCTTAAATCTGCCAGACTTAATAAATCTCGCCCTTTTAATGAATCCATGCTTTCCCCCACACACAAATTTTTAATGGTGTCTTAAATCTTAGCCCGCAGAGGTGGGTTTTGTTTTTATAATCCCTAATTGACATCTGCGGGTAAGGTTTATGCGGGCAATTGCTCGATCGCGCGATCGATCGAATCGCAACCTTGTTGAACCGTTTCTACCACAGCCAACACGCCCCGCAATTCCCCAGCGCCGGGGAAACCCTTAGCATACCAGGTTAAGTGCTTGCGCGCTTGGGAGACACCGCTTTCACCTTTATATTCCCACAAAGCCCGCAAATGTTCCTTAGCACATTCGAGGCGTTCAATTGGTGTCGGAGCTATCTTTTCCACACCAGTTTTCAAGAAATAATCAACTTCTCCCACCAAAAAAGGATAGCCCAAAGTTCCCCGCGAACACATCACTCCATCTGCGCCGGTTTCTTCCAGACATCGCATCGCTGCTTCCACTGAAAAAATATCCCCGTTAGCAATAACTGGAATCGATAAAACTTCTTTCACTCGGCGAATCCACTCCCATTTTGCCGGCCCCGTGTAACCTTGCGATCGAGTGCGGCCGTGCACGGTAATCATTTTTGCTCCCGCATCTTCCATCCGCTTCGCAAATTCCAAAATATTAATTTCTTTGTCAGTCCAACCAATCCTAGTTTTAACCGTGACAGGAACATCTACCGCTTCCACAACAGCCCGCACAATTGCCTCGGCCGTTTCCGGATCTCGCAGCAGGGAAGAACCGCCGCCGTTTTTAGTAATTTTGTTAACCGGACAGCCCATATTAATATCAACAGTATCGGCTCCTTCGGCCACTGCTTTCTGGGCCGCTTCTGCCAAGAAATCCGGCCGGCAGTCAAACAATTGAATGCTAATCGGGCGCTCGTTCGGGTCAACTTCCATAATTCTCGGCAGTTGCTTCACGTAGTGCAAACCCGTAGCGTTCACCATTTCCGTGTACATCATCGAATCCGGCGCGTAGCGGCGGACTAGGCGGCGAAATACCAAATCGGTAACGCCGGATAAGGGCGATTGCAGGACGCGGCTTTTAACTTCAAAATCGCCGATTTTGAGCGGAGTTGCTAACCTTTCTTTTAATTCTGGAGATAGAGCAAGCATAGTCGATCGCACTTTAATTATAATATCTGTATATTATACTACACTTCAGATAGTTGACAGTTGTTAATTATATTTTTAGCCGATTATTGAGTGACAGCTAAAAGTATATTTAACCTGACCGCAATGCCTATTTTACACATCCCGATCGCCCTAATTTGAATATTGTGAAACCAGGGCCCAAACGCCAACGCCGACCACAGTTAAATCTCTGTGCCGCTTCGATCTATCTACGGGGTGTGACCATTAATGAGGGATCTACCTACTAAGAGTGTTGCCCAAGTCATATTTTTATTGTTTAATTCTGCCGAATGCTTTGCCGGCCTTCGGCTCCGGCTATCTTCAGAGGACTAATGGTTAAATTTATTGGGATTGTGCAAAAGCCGTACATCAGATCGTTTTAAACTACAATTGGTGGATTCCTGACGACGCCGATCGAACATTAAAAAAATTGTAGAGAATTCCTATGGACGCCGCAGCACTCTGGCAACGCTATCAAGACTGGCTTTACTATCACGAGGGATTGGGACTTTACCTCGATATCAGCCGCATGGGATTCGACGACGCTTTCGCAGCAGCACTGAAGCCCAAATTTGACAAAGCTTTCAAAGACATGGCAGCTTTGGAAGCAGGTGCGATCGCCAATCCCGACGAAAACCGGATGGTGGGCCACTACTGGCTGCGAAACCCCGATTTAGCTCCCACTCCAGAATTAAAACAAGAAATAGTCGAAGGCATAGCACAAGTCGAAGAATTTGTCAAGAAAGTTCAAAACCGCGATATTAAACCGCCCTTTGCTCCGCAATTTACCGACATAATTTCGATCGGCATCGGCGGTTCCGCCCTCGGCCCCCAATTTGTTTCCGAAGCTTTATCCCCAGACATTCCGCCCCTAGCAATACATTTTATCGACAACACAGATCCGGCTGGGATCGATCGAATCCTCAACAAAATCAAAGACAAACTCGTCAGCACCCTAGTAATTACTATCTCCAAATCCGGCGGCACCCCCGAACCCCGCAACGGCATGATTGAAGTTCAAAAAGCCTTCGCCGCCCAAAAACTCGACTTCGCCAAACAGGCAGTTGCCATCACTGGAACAGACAGCAAACTAGACAAATTAGCCAAATCCGAAGGCTGGATTGGCAGCTTCCCGATGGCCGACTGGGTGGGAGGACGCACTTCCGAATTGTCAGCAGTTGGACTTTTGCCCGCAGCTTTGCAAGGCATCGACATTCGGGCGATGCTCGACGGCGCTAAAGTCATGGACGAAGCTACTAGAACCACCGAAATCACACATAATCCCGCTGCCTTGTTAGCAATGTCCTGGTATTTTGCTTGCAACGGACGCGGTGAAAAAGATATGGTAGTTTTGCCGTATAAAGATTCACTGCTATTGTTCAGCCGCTACTTGCAGCAATTAGTCATGGAATCTCTAGGTAAACAGGAAGATTTAGACGGCAATACAGTTCATCAAGGTATCGCAGTTTACGGCAACAAAGGCAGCACCGACCAACACGCCTACGTCCAGCAACTGCGAGACGGCGTGCCGAATTTCTTCCTAACATTTATCGAAGTTTTGGAAGACAGGCATGGCATTTCCCCAGAAGTAGAAACCGGCGTCACTTCGGGAGATTATTTGTCTGGTTTGTTGCAGGGAACTCGACAAGCTTTGTACGAAAATCACCGAGATTCCATTACTGTCACAATTCCCAAAGTCAACCCGGAGACAGTAGGAGCATTAATCGCCCTCTACGAAAGAGCCGTAGGTTTTTACGGTTCCTTGGTGAATGTCAATGCCTATCATCAGCCGGGCGTCGAAGCAGGCAAAAAAGCTGCCGCTGCTGTATTGGACTTACAGCAGCGGGTACTGCAAGTGCTCAAAGACGCTCAAACACCTCTGTCTCTAGAAGAACTAGCCAAAAAAGCAGGAAGACCAGAGCAAATCGAGACAATTTACAAAACTCTGCGGCATTTGGCAGCCAACGGGCGCGGCGTAGCTTTGGAGGGCAAATTAGGACAACCGGCTACTTTAACTGCAAGTTATCAAGAGAATTAAACAGTAGAATTAAACATTAAAAGTGAAATTAGTCACTTTTAATGTTTAATTTTTAATTCCCCCATGCCATTAACTATTCTGGTTGCTGACGACGATTTCGCGACTCGCTTGTCAATTACCGATTATCTGGAAATTACCTGCGGATACTCTGTAATCCCTGCTGAGAACGGCAAAGAAGCTTTAGGTTTGGTAGATGAATTTCAGCCCCACTTGATTGTTACCGACATTACAATGCCCGAGATGGATGGCTACGAATTCGTGCGCCGAGTTCGGACTCGTCCCGCTTTCCGCTTGCTGCCGGTGATATTTTTGACGGAACGCACGAGCACGCAGGAACGGATTCGCGGCTATCAGATGGGGTGCGACAATTATCTGGCTAAGCCTTTTGAACTCCAGGAATTGGGGGCGGTTATTCGCTCTTTGCTCGATCGCTACGCTCTCATCGCTCAGGCACCCTCTCGTTCCCCGGAACCAGAACCGACGCCAACAGGGGCACGCAGCAGAGCCAATGACCAGCCAGA
The DNA here is from genome assembly GCF_036701905.1 of Microcoleus sp. MON2_D5. Classification (NCBI taxonomy): domain Bacteria; kingdom Bacillati; phylum Cyanobacteriota; class Cyanophyceae; order Oscillatoriales; family Microcoleaceae; genus Microcoleus; species Microcoleus sp. MON2_D5. Next base: position 1,203 of record NZ_JAUBRM010000020.1, on the reverse strand, counting down.
AGAAGATTTTTTAACTCAAAAGTCAAACACCAGCGATTCCCTACGGGATAGCTCCGCTTCACGGGCATCTCCAAGCCAAAATGCCCCGAGTTTGACCCAGCGAGAGCGAGAAGTGCTAGATTTGCTGACAGAAGGTCTTTCTAATATTCAAATAGGCTCCCGACTCCACCTCAGCCCTCGAACTGTCGAAAAGCACGTCAGCAGCTTGTTCAGAAAAACTGACAGCAACAACCGAGCAGAACTCGTTCGCTTTGCGATGGAACACCATTTAGTCAGATAAGCGTCAACGCTCTGGGCAAGAAAATTACCTGCACTTACCACGCTGAATAAATAACATCATGGTCAACAATTACTTAAAAAATCAGAAAATTCTATATGCTGCTGCATTAGCAGCTTCCATAATTTTCTGTATTGCCATGACATCAATGGGAATCAGCAAGTATTACAGCGTTTTACAGGGTGGAGACAACTATAACGATTTCCCTACCAGCGGTTTCAGCCTCATCCGAGTTCTAATTAACGGTTCCTACTTGATAGCAACATTTACATATATTATCTGGTTAATTCAAAAAAAAACGCCCTGTTCCAGCTTTCTAGACATTTGCAAGTATGCAATCCCCTTTCTGGCACTTGCCCTCATAGCTTATTCCCAAAGCAGTGACATTTATATGTACTTGCATTACGGAACGATGAGCTTACATAAAATTAATCCTTATCTGAATAATCCCGATACCTTAATTTCTAACGTATCTCCCTTCCTCCACTGGGGGCAAACTTCTACCTACGGCCCCGTTTCTTTATTCTTTTTTGCCCTATCAGCACTTGGGGGATCAATTAGCCCTTTACTAGCAGTTTATATTTTTAAAATAATCTGCGTGTTGGTACAGGCGCTCAATGGCTACTTAATTTGGCGGTTGCTAACAAATGCTGAAAACCGTAACCTCATAACACTGGCCTATTTAGTCAATCCCATGCTATTGAACGAGCAAATAGCTAATGCGCACCTTGACGTTCTTCTTGCGAATACATTGATCGTTTTAATAGGATGTATTTATTACCAACGTTATGTTTTGGCAATTTTTGCAATTTGGGTAGGTTTTTTAGTAAAAACCTTACCTATAATTTGGCTGGGGGGGTAACAACCAGCCTGAAACCCAGAGGTGGTGAGGATTGAGCCAATGTGTGGTAAAAAAAGATAGGCAG
>NZ_JAUBRM010000164.1:0-7067 GCF_036701905.1 Microcoleus sp. MON2_D5 | reverse complement strand
CCGCCTATTACTTGAATTAAACCGTTAATATAAGAAGCATCGCCACCCACAACTCGCCCTAAAATATTGCGGATATTTGGCTGAGAAATAAAGTTAACAATTTGACCGTCTTTGAGTCCAAACTGCTGAAAGCTATGAAAGAGATTAGTGCCGTCTTTTGAGAGCTGTCCCCCCTTGATGTTAAATTGATTGCCGGAGGCATTAACAGCAGTTCCTGTGCCATCGGGAGACGGAGTAATTGGCTGTCCTGTAGCGGCAGGTGAGAACAATAATAAACCTAAAGATACCACCCAAGTACAAGTCAACAGTTGCTGTTGATATCTTTGAGTTATTCTTGTTCTAATCATTAGACTTCTCCGTAAAATAAATTCTTTGCTGAGTGCGCTTAAATTATAATAAAACTTTTTCCTCAAAAAACATGAGTCTAGTTTAAGGTAAGCACGTTAAACAGTGCGCTCGTAGCTCAACTGGCGAACGTTTATAGAATTCATTTGAGATCTAAGCGGCTGCAAGCCCGATCGGCATCAGCCTAATAACAATAGTCCGGCTAGTTTTTAGTTCCTAGTCTGAAACCCTTGATTTTTCCTTGGTAGTTCCATTGCCGAATCGTCTTGAAAGCCATATTCTACGGTTGATTATCTAAAAACTGTCCGAAGTCTTGTAATTAAATAAAAATTAACCTTGACACTCGCATCAACCAGAGTTCTCTCAAAATTAGTGACGAGGATTTTGCACGTCTCTATCCAAGCATTTGCCCGTTCTCTTCCCCTACCTTGCCACAACCGGAAAAAACAAGGATTCGAGGATGATCCACTCTTGGTCTCTGAGGCTGGTAGAGTATGGCATAACTGCTGGATAGGAATTTTGCAGTCTCTTTACTTCAATACAGTAAAAAATGTCAAATGGGTTCTATAAAAGCGATCGCCCTTCTCACTCCCCCATCCCCTGAAGCCCGTGAAGCGTAGCTATCCCAGAGGGAATCGCCCTTTTATCCAAAATCAAAATAAGTAGACAGACAAAAAAATTAGTCCGCCTACTTAATCGCTAACTACAAATCACTCCCACTCGATCGTTCCCGGTGGCTTAGAAGTAATATCGTAAACCACCCGGTTCACCCCCTTAACTTCATTCACAATCCGGTTCGAGATCAGTTCCAACAAATCGTAAGGAACCCGCGCCCAGTCAGCCGTCATCCCGTCTTCACTCTTAATAAATCGCAAGACAATCGGGTAAGCATAAGTGCGCTGATCGCCCATCACGCCTACACTGCGAATCGGCAGCAAAACTGCAAAAGCTTGCCAAAGTTCACCGTACAATCCGTGCCGGTTAATTTCTTGGCGAACAATGAAGTCAGCATCCCGCAAAATATTTAGTCTCTCGGAGGTAACTTCTCCTATAATCCGAATCGCCAATCCCGGGCCGGGGAAAGGTTGCCGGTTCACGATTTCTTCCGGTAGCCCGATCGACCGGCCGACTTTTCGCACCTCATCCTTAAACAGTTTTCGCAGCGGTTCAATCAGCTTAAATCGCAAATCTTTGGGCAAACCCCCCACGTTGTGGTGACTTTTAATTTTAACAGCAACTCGCTCGCCACTTTTCGGGTCTACATTAGTGTCAGCCGACTCAATCACATCCGGATAAAGAGTACCTTGTGCGAGGTAGTCAAAGGGGCCGAGACGCTTCGATTCTTCTTCAAATACGTTGATAAACTCGTGACCAATCCGCTTGCGTTTTACTTCCGGATCGGTAATCCCTTCAAGTTGAGCTAAAAAGCGTTCGCGAGCATTCACATACTCAACGTCAATGTGGAATTGCTCTTTAAATAATTTTACCAACCGTTCTGGTTCATACTTCCGCATAAACCCTTGGTCGATAAACATACAGGTAAGTTGGTCGCCGATCGCCTTATGCAGCAAGAAAGCCAAAGTAGAAGAATCTACCCCACCGGATAGAGCGAGCAAAACTCGTTTATCTCCCACTTGCGCGCGAATTTCGCGAATCGATTCCTCCACAAAAGTAGCGGTCGTCCAAGTCGGTTCGCACTCGCAAATGTGGTAAACAAAATTGCGAATTAAAGCTATTCCCCCGATCGAGTGAACTACTTCTGGATGGAACTGAACGCCGTACAAATTTTTCTCGTGGTGAGCAACAGCAGCAGACGGAGTATTGTCCGTGTGAGCGAGGATCTCAAAACCCGGCGGCAGTTGAGTACAGGAGTCTCCGTGGCTCATCCACATCGTGCTGCCCTCTTCGACATTTGTCAGCAAATCCGTAGGATCGTCAATAAATAGCGATGCCTTGCCGTATTCCGCTAACTTAGATCGCTCAACCGTGCCTCCGAGCTGCTTTACCATCAACTGCATCCCGTAACACACTCCCAACACCGGTATTCCCAAATTCCAAATTTCTGGGTCGCATTGGGGTGCTTTTTCATCGTATACAGAACTTGGGCCTCCTGAAAGAATAATTCCTTTAGGATTGATAGCTTTTAACTGTTCTGCCGTAGTTCGGTAAGAAATAACTTCTGAATATACTTGAGTTTCGCGAATTCGACGAGCAATCAGTTCGGAATATTGCGAACCGAAGTCGAGAATCACGATCGTCTGGCGATCGATCTTCCCCAGAGAAGAGTTTGTGAGAACGGATTCAGTTTCTATTTGAGTAGTCACGGTTATTGGGTAATTGCTAATTGCTAATTGGGCAGAAAGTAGGAGAGGTATTTGTCGCTGCTTCAGTACAATACTGAGGAAGGCGAGCCAGCATTAGTCGCTAGGAATAAATCTTATTTATACTAGATTGCTGTTAGCGATGTTAGTCGATTAATCGGTCACATGACAAGCATAGATTTACTTCGATCCTTACCCTAATTAATTGAATTATTGCTTCAGAAATTGCTTCCCGAAGCAACCTAGTATAATTAAGGCCTAGGGACAAAGAATTATTACTTGTTAAATATTATCCCTGACCGATGTTTTAAACAAAATTCAGGGATATTCACACTAGATTAACAAATTTGGGTCAAAAATGTATCCCCTATGTCACTTGTAACAATAATTTTGCGATCGCGCCCGAACATCACCGATCCCACGGAGATGCGCCGATTAGTGTGAGTAAAAATGCAATCCGATGACCGCAAGTCTATTTGTCGGGCGATGTCGCCGTAAATTCGATCGACCCAATTGCTCCCAAACTCGGCGTCTAAAGCCCGCAGTTGCCCGAGAGCCTCTTCGGCTGTCGCTGCGGCAAAAATTGCGGAACAAGCATCAGCAGGCATTCGGGCCTTAGCACAGTAAGCTGTGAGAATTTCCCTGCGCCCGTCAGCGAGGTGGTGGTGAGTGTGAAAAATTCCCGCCGCCAATTTCATCAGTTTCCCGTGATAGCCAAACAGCAAAATTGACTGCACGCCCTGATATCCGGCCTCTACCAGCAGCGGGCCGAGCCAGTTAGCGGTTTTGACTAGCCTCTCAGGATTAATCCCCAGTTGTCGCGCCAAATCCAAACCGTTTTCGCCGATGCAGAAAACCAAACAGTCAAACAGTTTGGCTTTTTGTTGCAGTTGTTCGCGGTAAACTTCCAACTGTCCAGGGGCACTCAGCGGTTGAGAAATGCCAGTTGTACCCAGCAGCGAAAGTCCTTCTACCACGCCGAAAGCTTCGTTAGAAGTGCGGGTGGCTAGTTGTCGCCCAGACGGCAGAATCAGGGTGACAGTAATTTTTTCTCCCCGTGCGAGTTCTCGGCTCAGATTCGATCGCAACAGCCGCATTGCGTAATCATAGATTGCGGCCCCTCCACCGACTGTGTGACGCCCGATACCTTCACCGCCGAGAATCACAATCTGCTCTCCCTCTCCCCGATTCTCTCCCTCTCTCTCCCTCTCTCCCTCTTCCCAATTCCCCAATTCCACCATTGCCCAAACGGGGGTATTGCGAGTCAGATCGAGATTGTCCCCCGGATCGGAGCGAGTCACTCCTAAAGCGGTACCAGTTTTGAGTACAGACGCCTGTTCGATCAGAATTTCTGCCGTTATTTGCGGTTCCAGTAAATTTACTGATACGCTATCAACAGACTGGATACCATCACGCAAGCACCGCAAAGCTGCAAGTGCGGCCGCACAGGCAAATACTGGCAGTGTATACCCGGATAAAGGTTGAGTTTTTGTCACAATCTAATGCAGAAATCCGTAAATTTACTGAGGCTAGACCTCACGCTGTAGCAATGATACCCCTCAAACATTTAAGCTTAATTTTAGGGTTTGCTACTTTTAGCAGTTAGGGTAATTTTTGTCAAGTAATCATTTTGTCCTACCAGTTGCCGATCTCAGCCACAATTTTTTTGAGGTGCGTTAGCGGAGCTCTCGTAGAGCATCGCCAAAAACCCACTCCGAAGCCTTACTGGCAGGTGCGGGGGATTTCCCTAAACAACCCGGAATCTCGATCGTGAGCGCTGGGACTGAACAAACCGATTCCAGGAATTAGGTACAAATCGTTAGCAGCTATACTCGGCAAGTCGATCGTACTTCCTTCTATAGATTTAGCTAGCCGTAAAGGTTTGAGAGCGGAAGGGAGGATCGGGCGCGAAGTTTGCTTTGGCCCTTGGGGCGACTTGTTTGAGGCGGAATTCGAGCAATTTTTGGCAGGCGAAATGCTGCGATCGCTTCCTTGTTAAGCGCTAAAACCTACTTTTGGACAATTGGCAAATTTATATCTCCCAAGCGGTTGATGTTCCACTAATCGCTTGCCATCTATATTAATAACCATTACCCGGAAGTGCCAGTCTAGCTTTCAAGCTCACATCTTGAAGGCGGGGCTGGTTTTATCTTAACAGGCTAGGTCAGCAATTTTTAGCAGAAAGATTAAATTTTATTTACACCGGCGCGTGAAAAATAATTTAATGGCCAGCCAGCCTCAAACCATTACCAAACCTGGGTTGGACAGTTTTCAATCTAAAATCTACAATCTAAAATCGATTGACTATGGTTGAACCAGTTGCAGAGTTAAATGAACCTCTATCTCTTCAGAGTCCAGAAATAGTAGACCCGAAAATATTTCAGCTCGTTCTCTCTGCAAAAACCGATCTCAAATTTTCTAAAAAAGACGTTCGATCGACCCTGAAAGCCTCAACTCTAGACGGCGTTTTTGCCACTATCTTCGAGTCGGCGACCACCGGGGTGCTGCTGAGCAACTTCTTGCTGCAACTCGGCGCGAGCAGCGTGGAAATAGGTATATTTTCTGCTATTCCGATGGTGGTAAATCTCCTGCAACCGCTAGGAGCCTACATCGCAGACCGCACAACCAGCCGCCGCTGGTACAACCTATTTGTATTCGGCGCGTCGCGGCTGCTGTGGCTGGTGCTCGCGGTGGCAATTGTTTGGGGTTCCCAGCACGCAGACCTCCACCAACTGCTGCAATGGACGCTGGTAACAGTCGTAGCAGCTAGTGTGCTGGCAGCTTTGGCCAATTCTAGCTGGTTCAGTTGGATGGCTGCTGTGGTTCCTCAGCGCTTGCGGGGACGCTATTTTGGCTTTCGCAACAGTGCTGTCAGCTTCATCAGTTTGCTGGGAGTGCCGTTGATGGGATTGGGAGTGTCAACTTGGGACGGCGGTCCAATTTTTGGCTACGGTATTGTTTTATTTGTGGGTGTTTTGGCGGGAATGATTAGTTTGGGGTGTCAATCCTTCATGGGTGATGTGAATCCCCAGGTATACAAAAAAGATGCAGAGAGCGATCGACTTACAGAGAAAAAAGAAAAGCAAATAACAGATTTTGTGCCTTCTGTGCTGAAAGATTCTAATTTTTTAATGTTTATTCTTTACTTCAGTGTGTGGACATTTGCTGTCAATCTCAGCGCGCCTTTTTTTAATATCTACCTGCTGAAAGATTTAAGCTTGGATGTGAGTTTGGTAACGATTTACACCAGCTTAAGTTCCGGCGCAAATCTACTGCTGCTGATGTTTTGGGGCAAGTTGGCCGATCGCTGGGGAAATCGCCCCCTGCTAATTGCGGTTGGGCTGGTGGTAGCGGTAACGCCTTTGTTGTGGTTGGGTACGGGCAATTACCCTTTTGCTCTATGGGTGTGGCTGCCGCTGCTGCACTTGTTGGGGGGAACGACTTTAGGCGCGATCGGGCTGTGTACTAACAATATTCAAATGGAGATAGCGTCGATCGAGCAACCTTCGACTTATTTTGCGATCGCCGCAGCAGTTTCGGGAGTAGCTGGGGCTTTGGGAACTACCGCCGGCGGCTTTCTTGCCGAACTTCCTGGCATGAGTTTGGGAGCAGTGTTTGCCCTCTCGGCTGGTGTTCGCTTGATTGCCCTTCTGCCTTTGGTTTTGGTGCGAGAACCTCGTAGCCAGTCGCTGCGGTCGATCGTCCCCACTTTGGGACGTTTCAATTTAAACCGCGGCTAGGAAATTTCCGCACAAATTTAGCGATCGAGAAACCAGAAAGGCCCACAGATTGTTAAAAACTTCAAGCACATCGCAGAAGATCTGACAGTCGCTGCAACAAATTTTCATCCAAAACATAGTCCAAACCTGCTATGTGTTCGGCCAATACGTCACCATTATCTTGCAGCTAACTGACAAATCGATCGGATATGGCTGTTCTCAAAACTGACCAGGCAGAGCGTAAATCTGTTTAAATGTTTGTTAGCTATGGCATCCGATCGTTACTCCTGTTAGGAGAATCGAGCCTTTTCCCAGAACCAAAGCTACTATTTCAGGCTCTAAATTTTTTACGTTTTAAGAGAATCGAGCCTTTTCCCAGAACCAAAGCTAGGATTTCACGCTGTTTTTTGTTTAAGAAATATAAATAAAATTAACATTTTAATACAGCAAACTAGACTAGATGGTGTTTAAGGACTAATATCCTGAGAATCGAAATAACTCAAGATTGCCCAGCCAGATAACAATTTAGTCGAGCAAGAAATTATGAGGGATCGCGTGAGGTGACAGAAAAATGGGAAGTGGCAATTCTCTTGTAACCGATTACCAATCAGGGTAAGCTCATCTAATTTGGTATAATATGAACTTGACAAAGTTAACAAAATAAGCATAAGAGACTGTGTAG